>NZ_VZZR01000056.1:0-25646 GCF_009650555.1 Pseudomonas sp. EMN2 | reverse complement strand
GGTTACTTTGGCCAAGACCAAAGTAACCCGCCGTAAGGGCGGAAAGGTGACTACGCGTCGACATCGCAAATGAATGCGCATACAACTACATAAACCCACCCCCTAGCAACTAGCAACTAGCAACTAGCAACTAGCAACTAGCAACTAGCAACTAGCAACTAGCAACTATAAACAACATTACTCAATCGCAACTCAAGCCCATTGCCCCCTGCGCCCCACAATGCGAAGCCCAACAACCCGTAGCGAAATGCTTGAAGCCCCGCTGCCGCAGCAACCGAACAGCATGCATAGCGCCCCCAAGCATCCCAGATTGCGCGAGCGCAGTGCCAACGGCTCCCCCCTAGCCCTAGACATGAACGAATCTTCATCTTCCCTGTATGCCCCTGCCAGCAGGGCCCGACGCCCCTCCCCGGCGCTACCCGCCGGCCGCCGCCTTGAGCCCCGCCGCACGCCCGCGTAGCATCGCCGCCCCGCACGTATCGCCCTGACCGACCCACCACTGCCCATGCCACAACCCATCCCCCTCAAGGACCACGAAACAGAAAAGCACCTGGTCAACCGCCGGTTGCTGGCCTGTGCCCTGCTGGTGTTCAGCCTGGTGGCGGTGCTGGTGGGCCGGCTCTATGTACTGCAGGTGGTGCAGCATGACCAGCAGACCGCGGTGTCGGAAAACAACCGCGTGCACGTACTGCCGATCCCGCCCGAGCGCGGGCTGATCTATGACCGCAATGGCGTGGTACTGGCCGACAACAAACCCAGCTTCAACCTGACCATGACCCGCGAACGAGCCGGTGACACGGCCAAGGTGCTCGACGCCCTGGCACAGGTGCTCAACCTCGGCGAGGACGACCGCCACCAGTTCGACAAGGACCTGCGCCGTGGCCGCAAGCCCTTCGAACCGGTCACGCTGATGGTCGGCCTGAGCGAGGAACAGATCGCCCTGATCGCCGTCAACCAGTTCCGCCTGCCGGGACTTGAGGTGGAGCCGCAGTTCATCCGCGAATACCCGCTGGCCGAGCACTTCGCGCATTCGGTGGGCTATGTCGGGCGGATCAACGAGAAGGAAGCCAAGGCTCTCGACAGCACCGAATACCGTGGCACCCAGTCGATCGGCAAGACCGGCGTCGAGCGCTTCTACGAACACGAACTGCACGGCCAGGTGGGTTACGAAGAGGTCGAGACCAACGCCCAGGGCCGGGTGATGCGCGTGCTGCGCCACCACGACCCGGTGCCGGGCAAGTCCATCGTGCTGAGCCTGGACGCCCACCTGCAGCAAGCCGCGGAAAAAGCCCTGGGTGACCGACGTGGCGCGGTGGTGGTGCTGGACCCGGCCAACGGCGACGTGCTGGCGATGGTCAGCAACCCCAGCTTCGACCCCAACCTGTTCGTCAAGGGCATCAGCTCCAAACAGTACTCGGCACTGCGCGACTCGATCGACCGGCCATTGTTCAACCGCGTGCTACGCGGCCTGTATGCCCCCGGCTCGACGGTCAAGCCGGAAGTGGCCATCGCCGGCCTCGACAGCGGCGTGATCACCCCCGGTAGCCGGGTGTTCGACCCCGGTTACTACGAGCTGCCCAACTACGACCACAAGTACCGCAACTGGAACCACAGCGGCGATGGCTGGGTGGACATGTACACCGCGATCATGCGTTCCAACGACACCTACTTCTACGACCTGGCGCACAAGCTGGGCATCGACCGGCTGCATGACTACATGGCCGAATTCGGCCTGGGCCAGAAGGTCTCGCTGGACATGTTCGAGGAAGCCCCCGGGCTGATGCCGTCGCAAGCCTGGAAGCGCGCCACCCGCCGCCAGGCCTGGTTCCCCGGCGAAACGCTGATCCTGGGCATCGGCCAGGGCTACATGCAGGTCACCCCGCTGCAACTGGCCCAGGCCACCAGCCTGCTGGCCAGCAAGGGCGCCTGGCACCGCCCGCACCTGGCGATGACCGTCGGCGGCCAGGCCCCCATCGACCCCAACCCGATGCCCGACATCGTGCTGCACGACAAGCGCGCCTGGGACCAGGTCAACCAGGGCATGCAGATGGTCATGCACGATGCCCGCGGCATCGCCCGCGCCGCCGCCGCCGGGGCCCAGTACCGCATCGCCGGCAAGAGCGGTACCGCCCAGGTGGTAGCGATCAAGCAGGGCGAGCGCTACAACCGCAACAAGACCCTGGAGCGCCACCGTGACAACGCCCTGTTCGTTGGCTTCGCCCCGGCCGACCACCCGGCCGTGGTGGTGGCGGTGATGATCGAGAATGGCGAGGCCGGCGGGCGGGTGGCAGGGCCAGTGGTGCGCGAGGTGATGGATGCCTACCTGCTGGATGACCAAGGGCACCTGAAGGCGCAGTACGCGGGCGGTACTGGGCAAGCGGTTGTGCCTCATACCTAGGACTTCAGGCTTACCCCTTGTAGCAGCGGCCTTGCCGGGGGGCTCCTACAAGGGATGCCTTCCTGCGTATAATCGGCGCTTTTTCCGACGTCGATCTACCTCCATGAAAAGACTGTTGTACGCAGCATCCCTGTGCCTCGCCCTCATCCCCCCCGCCTTCGCCACCCCGCCGGCAACCTTCACCGAAGCCAAGGTCATCGCCAAGCAGAAGATCTACCTCGACCAGGCCAACAGCGCCCAGGGCGACCTGTACTGTGGCTGCAAATGGACCTGGGTCGGCAAGTCTGGCGGGCGCGTCGACCCGGCTTCCTGCGGTTATGAAACCCGCAAGCAGCAGAGCCGCGCCGAGCGCACCGAGTGGGAACACATCGTCCCGGCCTGGACCTTCGGCCACCAGCGCCAGTGCTGGCAGAACGGCGGTCGCGAAGCCTGCGTCGACAAGGACCCGGTGTTCCGCGCCATGGAGGCCGACCTGTTCAACCTCTACCCGGCCGTGGGCGAAGTGAACGGTGACCGCAGCAACTTCAACTACGGCATGGCCGCCGGCGTTGCCCCGCAGTACGGCCAGTGCACGACGAAAATCGACTTCCAGCAGAAAGCCGCCGAACCGCGCAACGAAGTCAAAGGCCTGGTGGCGCGCACCACTTTCTACATGTTCGATCGCTATCAGCTGAGCATGTCGCGCCAACAACAGCAGCTGCTGATGGCGTGGGACAAGCAGTACCCGGTAACCCCGTGGGAGAAGGAACGCGACCGACGCATCGCGGCGGTGATGGGGCATTCCAATCCGTTCGTGACCGGTGAGCGCAGCTGGACACCAGGTTACAAGCCAGCGGGCGCCGCCCCGGTGGTGACCGCCGCCGCGCAACCGGCCAAGCCTGGCCCGGCCAGCACGGCGGCGCACGGTGCCGTGCTGGGCAACCGCAACAGCCAGGTCTACCACCTGGCCAATGGCTGCCCGGGTTATGCCCAGGTGGCGGCGAAGAACCAGGTGGCATTCGACTCCGAAGCCGCGGCGCAGGCGGCTGGCTACCGCAAAGCCGGTAACTGCAAGTAGCACCTGCACGGGCTTCCGGCATACCGACTGCCGGGAGCCTGCAGCGGTTTCAGCTTGACGTTTACGTCAAGCACACTTTAGGTTAACGCTGATCCCACCCCCCGAGCATCAGCATGACCAGCCAGACCTACAGCATCTCCGACCTGTCCCGCGAGCTGGACATCACCACCCGCGCCATCCGCTTCTACGAGGAGCAGGGCCTGCTCAGCCCCGAGCGCCGCGGCCTGGAGCGCATCTACTCGGCCCGCGACAAGGTCACCCTCAAGCTGATCCTGCGCGGCAAGCGCATCGGCTTCTCGCTGGCCGAGTGCCGCGAGCTGATCGAGCTGTACGACCCCACCGGCGGCAACCTCAAGCAGCTCAACAGCATGCTCGGCAAGATCGCCGAACGCCGTGCCCAGCTGGAGCAGCAGATGCTCGACATCCAGCAGATGCACCTGGAGCTGGACACCGCCCAGGAACGCTGCGAGCAGGCCCTGGCCGCCACCTTGAACCAGCAGCCCCACAACCGTTGACCTGCCACAGGAAGCCCGCCATGTCATTGCCCAAGAACGTCCGCCTGGTCGAAGTCGGCCCCCGCGACGGCCTGCAGAACGAAGCCCAGCCCATCAGTGTCGCCGACAAGGTGCGGCTGGTGGACGACCTTACCGACGCTGGCCTCGCCTACATCGAGGTGGGCAGTTTCGTCTCGCCCAAGTGGGTACCGCAGATGGCTGGCTCCGCCGAGGTGTTCGCCGGTATCCAGCAACGTGCCGGCGTGACCTACGCCGCGCTGGCGCCCAACCTGCGTGGCTTCGAGGATGCCCTGGCGGCGGGGGTGAAAGAGGTGGCGGTGTTTGCGGCAGCGTCCGAGGCCTTCTCGCAGCGCAATATCAACTGCTCGATCAGCGACAGCCTCAAGCGCTTCGAGCCGATCATCGAAGCCGCCCGCGCGCAGGGCGTGCGGGTGCGCGGTTACGTGTCCTGCGTGCTGGGCTGCCCTTATGAAGGGCGAATCAGCGCCGAGCAGGTCGCGCCGGTAGCCCGAGCCCTGCACGAGATGGGCTGTTACGAGGTGTCGCTGGGCGACACCATCGGCAGCGGCACTGCCGGCGACACTCGCCGATTGTTCGAGGTGGTCTCAAGGCAAGTACCGCGCGAGCAACTGGCCGGGCACTTCCACGACACCTACGGCCAGGCGCTGGCCAATGTGTATGCCAGCTTGCTCGAAGGCATCGCGGTGTTCGACAGCTCGGTCGCAGGCCTGGGTGGCTGCCCCTACGCCAAGGGCGCCACCGGCAACGTTGCCACCGAAGACGTGCTGTACCTGCTGCAGGGCCTGGGCATTGAAACCGGCATAGACCTCGACCGCCTGATCGCCGCTGGCCTGCGTATCAGTGAGGTGCTGGGCCGCGTTACCGGTTCGCGGGTGGCACGGGCACGTAGCGCCGGCTGAGTCACACCGGTGTCACACAAGTGTGGGTGGAGTGTTACCGCCCACACCGCTGGCAGCAAAAAATCGGGTAACAGGGAAACAAATCGACAAAATTTCAGGTGCCCGATTTTTTCGAAAATCGCCAAACCATTGATTTTAAAGGATTTTAAAAAGTTGGCACGGCACCTGCTATATCTCAGGCACAACAAGAACAAAAAAATGCGACATCTAATAAAAACAACATGAAACGGTTCTGACATAACAAGAACAACACGGCAGAAGCGTAGCAAGCAGATTTTTTTGGAGTCGACGTGCTTTCCAGGGAAGCTTTCGCAGAAGAGCCCCGCAGCCTGACACAGAACAATAAAACTACCTGAAGGTAGCGACAGTCACGGTTGGATCACACACGTTGCATGAACGCAGGTCAGCGCTCAAAAAAATACGTTTGCTCTTGGCCCTGGATAGGGGCCCCGCAGTACCGAGACAAAAGCCGACAAAAACAACAAATGGCCCGTCTCCAATAATAAAAAAAGAGCAGGCAACAACGCTTATGAGGGGAGCTTCGGCTCCCCTCAGTGCTTCCTGCCCTCCTCCTCGCTTTTCTCCTCGCTCACACCCTCCACCTTGTCCACCAGCAGCGGCATCGTGCCCAGCACCAACAGCGCCATCACCGTGCTGAGCAGCGCCGTGGCCTCGCGCCCCATGCCGGCGGCCGTGCCGATGGCAGCGGTCATCCACAGCCCGGCGGCGGTGGTCAGGCCCTTCACATGGCTGGTGTCCTGGCCGTGGCCCTTGAGGATGGTGCCCGCACCGAGAAAGCCGATGCCCGCGACAATGCCCTGGATCACCCGGCTCAGCGCCTGTTCGTCGGCTCCGGCCATGCTAGGGGTCAGCACGAACAGCGCCGCGCCCAGGGATACCAGCATATGTGTGCGTACCCCGGCCGCCTTGCCTTTGCTTTCGCGCTCGAAGCCCAGCACCGCGCCCAGCAGCGCCGCCATCAGCAGGCGTACGAGGATGCGGGTGATCTCCTGTTCGTCGGTGATGTCGGCAAATTCGGACTGGATGGTCGAGAGGATCGTTTCCATCGGGTGTTCTCCTGCACTCGCCTCATCGCGGGGCAAGCCCGCTCCCACGCATAGCCGCAGCCTTTCTTCGTGGGAGCGGGCTTGCCCCGCGATGAGGCCCTTATTGAAGATGACCGCACTCTCCCCCAGGAAGTGCCACCAGGCAGAAAGGTGCAGCCGCATGTGGTCACGCATGTCGATAGCCATCCTGGCCGGCGAACCCGTACCCATCACCGAAGCCGAGACCGACATACTCACCGTCGCAGGTGCGGTGGATAGCCGCAGGCATCTGAAGACCAGCGTCCCAGGCTCGGTAATCTAAGGCCTCGGGCTTTCAGAGGAGAATCTGATACGGTTTTTATCGCAATAGCTGAGTCTGTGCTGCAAACAGATCGGGGGCCATAGTGCCCAGGCCTGATCGAGGCCTGATGAGCGATGAACCATGAGTGACAGAATCCCCTTCCGAGTCATCGAGATTGCCCCCACCGCCGTCAACAAGAGCAAAAGCCAGCCGGACGGCGGCATCCACACCCGCAGCTTCAGCGGCTTCTACCGTAATCTGCGAATTACCTTTGCCGGCGCGCTGTTCGTGCTGTTCTTCGGCACCGCCTGGCTGCAGTGGGACGACCGCCAGGCCGTGTTGTGGGACCTGGCCGACAGCAAGTTCCACATCTTTGGCGCGACGTTCTGGCCGCAGGATTTCATCCTGCTCTCGGCGCTGCTGATCATCTGCGCCTTCGGCTTATTTGCCATCACCGTGTTCGCCGGCCGCGTGTGGTGTGGCTACAGCTGCCCGCAGAGCACCTGGACCTGGTTGTACATGTGGTGCGAAAAGGTCTGTGAAGGCGACCGCAACCAGCGCATCAAGCTGGCCGCCGCGCCCTGGAGCGTCAACAAGCTCGCCCGACGCAGCCTGAAGCACACATTGTGGCTGGCCATCGGCCTGCTCACCGGGCTGACCTTCGTCGGCTACTTCACCCCGATCCGCCCGCTGGCTGCCGAGCTGTTCAGCCTGCAGCTGGGCGGCGTGGCGCTGTTCTGGGTGCTGTTCTTCACCGCCGCCACCTACATCAATGCCGGCTGGCTGCGCGAGGCGGTGTGCATGCACATGTGCCCCTATGCGCGCTTCCAGGGTGTGATGTTCGACAAGGACACCCTGGCGGTGGCCTACGACCCCAGCCGCGGCGAGGCCCGTGGCCCACGCAAGAAAGGCAGCATCCCCGGCGAGCAGGGCCTGGGCGACTGCATCGACTGCACCCTGTGCGTGCAGGTCTGCCCCACCGGCATCGATATCCGCGACGGCCTGCAGATGGGCTGCATCGGTTGCGCGGCGTGCATCGACGCCTGTGACGAGGTCATGGACAAGATGGGCTACGCCCGCGGCCTGATCGGCTACAAGTCCGAGCACACCCTGCAAGGCGGTACCACCCAATGGCTGCGCCCGCGCCTGCTGGGCTACGCCGCGGCGCTGGTGGTGATGGTCGGCGCGCTGGTCGTGGCCCTGCAACTGCGCCCCATGGTATCGATGGACGTGATCAAGGACCGAGGCCTGTTCCGCGAGAACGCCCAGGGCCAGATCGAGAACATCTACCTGCTCAAGATCATCAACAAGACCAGTGAGGCGCAGCATTATCGCCTGCGCCTGGTCGACGCCGACGGTTTCGAGCTGCACGGGCGCACCGAGTTCAGCATCGCCGCCGGCGAGATGAGCGAGCTGCCAGTGTCGGTGGCACTGCTGGCCGACCGCCCGAGCAGCAGCTCGCAGGAGCTGACCTTCGAGCTGCAGGACAGCGACCAGCCTGGGGTGCGCAGCATCGCCCACAGCCGCTTCGTTGCGCCGATGAACCGCTGATCCCTTACACTGCCCTTTACCTTGCCCGTGCAGAACACCATGAAACGCTATGAACGCTTCGCCGACGACATTGCCGAACTGATCCGCACCGGGGTGCTTGGCCCCGGCCAGCGGGTGCCCTCGGTACGCTATGCCAGCCAGACCCACGGGGTCAGCCCGTCCACGGTGTTCCAGGCCTACTACCTGCTGGAACGCCGCGGCCTGATCCGCGCCCGGCCGCGCTCGGGCTACTTCGTCAATGCCCACGCCCCGCGCCCGTTCAACGAACCCCAGGTGCAGGCGCAGGCCACCGAGTCCACCGATGTGGACGTCAGCGGCCTGGTGTTCTCGATCCTCGACTCGATCAAGGACCCGCACACCGTGCCGTTCGGCTCGGCCTTCCCCAGCCCCACGCTGTTCCCCCTGCAACGCCTGTCCCGCTCCCTGGCCAGCGCCAGCCGGGCCATGGACCCGCGCATGGTGGTCACCGACCTGTCGCCGGGCAACCCGCAACTGCGTAGGCAGATCGCCCTGCGCTACATGGTCGGCGGGCTGATGCTGCCGATGGAGGAACTGCTGATCACCAACGGCGCGCTGGAGGCACTCAACCTGTGCCTGCAGGCCGTGACCCAGCCGGGCGACCTGGTGGCCATCGAGGCACCGGCTTTCTATGCCTGCCTACAGGTGCTTGAACGCCTCAAGCTCAAGGCCGTGGAAATCCCGGTACACCCGCGCGAAGGCATGGACCTGGCGGTGCTTGCACAAACCCTGGACAAACATCCGGTGAAAGCTGTGTGGTGCATGACCAACTTCCAGAACCCGGTGGGCGCGAGCATGCCCGAGGCGAAGAAGCAGGAACTGGTCGAACTGCTGCGCCGCCACCAGGTGCCGCTGATCGAAGACGACGTCTACGCCGAGCTGTATTACGCACAGCAGGCGCCCAAGCCGGCCAAGGCCTTCGACACCGAGGGCCTGGTGATGCACTGCGGCTCGTTCGCCAAGAGCCTGGCCCCGGGCTACCGCATCGGCTGGGTAGCCGCCGGGCGCTTTGCGCAGAAGATCGAGCGGCTCAAGCTGATGACCTCGCTGTGCGCCTCGATGCCGGCCCAGGCGGCGATCGCCGATTACCTGCAGCACGGCGGCTACGACCGCCACCTGCGCAAGTTGCGCTACGCCCTGGAGGGCCAGCAGGTCAACATGCTGGCGGCCATCGCCCGGCACTTCCCGGCCCAGACCCAGGTCAGCCACCCCTCCGGCGGCTACTTCCTGTGGCTGGAGCTGCCCGAGCAGATGGACGCGCTCAAGCTGTTCCACATGGCGCTGGCGCAAGGCATCAGCATCGCCCCGGGGCCGATCTTCTCGCCGACCCGGCGCTTCGGCAACTGCATCCGCCTCAATTACGGCAGCCCCTGGGGCGACGGCGCGGAACAGGCCATGGAGACCCTCGGGCGCATCGTGCGTTCGTTCTAGCGGCGCGTGGGAAGGCAGGCTACAGTTGCGCCATGCCCGACGCTGGACACCTGCATGCCAGACCGCAACCTGCCCGCCCTGCAGCGAGAGCTGCAGGCGCTGCGCCAACGCAACGCCGAACTGGAGGCGCGCCTCGAACAGCAGGCGCACTCCGATGACGATCTGTACCGCTTCCTGTTCGACACCATGGACGAAGGCTTCTGCGTCATCGAGTTCTTCGATGGCCCGCACGGCCCGCTCAGCGACTACGTGCACATCCTCGCCAATGCCGCCTACGCCCGCCACGCCGGCATCCCCAACGTGGTCGGGCAGAAGCTGCGCGAGCTGGTGCCGGACGAAGCCGATGACTGGGTCGCCCGCTACGGCGAGGTGCTGCGCACCGGCCAACCATTGCAGTTCGAGCAGGAACTGGTGGCCACCGGGCATGTGCTGTCGGTGACCACCTTCCGCATAGAGCCTGCCGAGAAGCGCCAGGTGGCAGTGCTGTTCAAGGACGTGACTGAGCGCCGCCGCGCAGAGGATGCCCTGCGGCAGCTCAATGACCAGCTCGAACAACGGGTCGGCGAGGCCCTGGCCGAACGCAGGCTGTTCGCCGGGCTGGTCGAGCGCAGCGTGGCCAACGTGCATGTGTTGGATACCAACCTGCGCTGGCTGGCCATCAACCAGCAGGCCCAGCGGGATTTTCAACGCCTGTTCGGCAGCACGCCGCAGGTGGGTGACAGCCTGGTGGATTTGATGCGCGATCACCCCGATAGCCTGGCCAAGAACCTGGGCCTGTGGCGGCGCGCCCTGGCCGGGGAAACCTACGTGCAGACCGCGGCCTTTCCTGAAGGCACGAAGACGAACTACTTCGAGCTGCGCTTCAGCCCAATGCACGCCCCCTCGGGCAACGTCATCGGTGCCAACCTGTTCGCCTACAACGTGACTGAACGGGTATCCGAACAGCAGCAACTGCTCAAGGCCGAGGAAGCCCTGCGCCAGGCACAGAAAATGGAAGCGGTGGGACAGCTCACCGGCGGAATTGCCCACGACTTCAACAACCTCCTGGCCAGCATCCTTGGCGCCCAGGAGCTGGTGCGCCAGCGTCTGGAACAATCGCGCCCGGATGAAATCCCCAGCCTGCTCGACACTGCCAGCAATTCCGCCCGCAGCGCCGCGGCGCTGGTCCATCGACTGCTGGCGTTCTCGCGGCGCCAGACCCTGATGCCCCAGGCGACTGCGGTGGGTGCCCTGGTGCAGACGATGGAAGAACTGATCCGCCGCAGCGTCGGCCCGGCCATCCAGCTCAGCGTCCACTGTGCCGATGACCTGTGGCCCACCTTCATCGACCCGCCGCAGTTGGAGAGCGCCCTGCTCAACCTGTGCATCAATGCCCGCGACGCCCTGCCCTCCGGCGGTCTGATCGACATTCACTGCGCCAACCAGCTACTCGACGAAGAACGTGCCGCCCAACTCGACCTGCCCGCCGGCGATTACCTGTGCCTGAGCGTGCGTGACAACGGCCGCGGCATGCCCCTGGAGGTGGCGGAGCGCGCCATCGACCCGTTCTTTACCACCAAGCCCCTGGGTCAGGGCACCGGGCTCGGGTTGTCCATGGCTTACGGTTTCGTGCGTCAATCTGGTGGCCAACTGCTGATCCACTCGACCTTGGGTGTAGGCACGCTGGTCGAGCTTTTCCTGCCACGGCATTTCACAGCGCCCTTGGTGTGCGAGCAACGGGCAAAGACCGCCGATCAGGTTCGTCAGCAGGGATCAACGATTCTATTGGTGGAGGACCAGGCGGCCTTGCGCCTGGTGATCGGTGAAGTGCTAGAGGAATTCGGCCATCAGGTGCACAGCGTGGAAAACGGCGCGCAAGCCCTCGAGGCCATGGCGCACGGACTCTTGCCAGACTTGCTGATCAGCGACATCGGCCTGCCCGGAGGCCAAAACGGCCGGCAGGTGGCCGAGGCGTGCCGTGCCCGACATGCGGATCTGCCGGTATTGTTCATTACCGGTTATGACGAAAGCGCGGCGCTCAGTGACGGCGTGCTGCCGCCGCGTACGGCGGTGCTGCTCAAGCCATTCGAACTCGGCGACATCGCCGACAAAGTGGCCGAACTGCTCGCGCCAGGCTGACTCAGCGCCCACCGCCCAGGTCGATGAAGCTGCCGGTGGAGTAGGACGCCTTGTCCGACAGCAGCCAAAGAATCGCCTCGGCGACTTCCTCAGGACGGCCACCACGCCCCATAGGCAGGCCAGGCTCGAGCTTGGCGACCCGATCCGGGTCGCCGCTCAGGGCGTGGAAACCGGTGTGGATGTAACCGGGCCGCACACCATTGACCCGCACTCCCTCGCCGGCCACTTCCTTGGCCAGGCCGACCGTGAAGGTGTCCAGCGCGCCTTTGGAAGCGGCGTAGTCGACGTATTCGTTGGGCGACCCCAGGCGCGCGGCCACCGACGACACATTGACGATCGCCCCGCCCTGCCCGCCGTGGCGGCGCGACATGCGCAGCAGCGCGTGCTTGGCGCACAGCATCGGCCCGACCACATTGGTTTTCATCATCTTGAGCAGGCGGAACTCGGACATGTCCTCGAGCCGGCTCTGCTGACCGATGGTGCCGGCGTTGTTGACCAGTGCGGTGACCGGGCCAAGTTCATGGTCGACGCGCAGGAACAGTTGCGCCACTTCGTCCTCGACACTGGCATCGGCGCGCACCGCAATGGCCGTGGCGCCCAGTTCGCGAACCTGCGCCAGCACCGCTTCGGCGGCCTGGTCGTCGGCGTGGTAGTTGATGCAGATACGGTAGCCCTGCTGCGCCGCCAGCAACGCGGTGGCGGCGCCTATACCCCGGCTGGCGCCGGTGATGACGATGACCTTGTCCATGGATCGGTCCGGATGAATGGGAAAGTCCTGCGAGATTAGGGGAAAAGCGTTGGGGGGAGCAATGGGGGTGGCGTAGAGGCGGACAGGTCTATGGCGCTGCAAATTCATCGCCATGCACACTAAGCCCACTCACCGGACCAGCTTTTTCAAAGCCCCCCTCGTTACCCCGCACATTTGCTTGTATGGTGTTGTCCAAGAAGGATGTTTTACCCGCACAGGAACGACTTAGATGCCCCAACGCAATGTCATCAACGCCTCCGTCAGCCCCAAAGGCAGCCTGGAGACCCTGTCGCAACGTGAAGTCCAGCAACTGAGCGAAGTCGGTACCGGCAGCCTCTACACCCTGTTCCGCCAGTGCGCCCTGGCGATCCTCAATACCGGCGCCCATGTCGACAATGCCAAGACCATCCTCGAAGCCTACAAGGACTTCGAGGTGCGTATTCACCAACAGGACCGCGGCGTACGCCTCGAACTGCTCAACGCCCCGGCCGATGCCTTCGTCGATGGCGAAATGATCGCCAGCACCCGCGAAATGCTGTTCAGCGCCCTGCGCGACATCGTCTACACCGAAAGCGAGCTGGCCAGCCAGCGCATTGACCTTGAGAGCTCCCAAGGCCTCACCGACTACGTCTTCCACCTGCTGCGCAACGCGCGCACCCTGCGCCCGGGCGTCGAGCCGAAAATGGTCGTGTGCTGGGGCGGCCACTCGATCAGCAGCGAGGAATACCAGTACACCAAGAAGGTCGGCCACGAGCTGGGCCTGCGCAAGCTGGACGTCTGCACCGGCTGCGGCCCGGGCGTGATGAAAGGCCCGATGAAGGGCGCCACCATCGCCCACGCCAAGCAGCGCATGCACGGCAGCCGCTACCTGGGCCTGACCGAACCGGGCATCATCGCCGCCGAGGCGCCCAACCCGATCGTCAACGAGCTGGTGATCCTGCCGGACATCGAGAAGCGTCTCGAAGCCTTCGTCCGCGTCGGCCACGGCATCATCATCTTCCCCGGCGGCGCCGGCACCGCCGAGGAATTCCTCTACCTGCTCGGCATCCTCATGCACCCGGACAACCACGAGCTGCCCTTCCCGGTCATCCTCACCGGGCCGCGCAGCGCCGAGGCGTTCCTGCTGCAACTGCACGCCTTCGTTGGCGCCACCCTTGGCGAAGCCGCGCAACGCCACTACCAGATCATCATCGACGACCCGGCCGAGGTGGCCCGGCAGATGGTCGAAGGGCTCAAGGCGGTCAAGCAGTTCCGTCGCGAACGCAACGATGCGTTCCACTTCAACTGGCTGCTGAAGATCGCCGAAGGCTTCCAGCACCCGTTCGACCCCACCCACGAGAACATGGCCAACCTGGCCCTGCGCCGCGACCTGCCGCCCCATGAGCTGGCCGCCAACCTGCGTCGGGCCTTCTCCGGCATCGTCGCCGGCAACGTCAAGGACAAAGGCATCCGCCTGATCGAAGAACACGGGCCGTACCAGATCCGCGGCGACGCGGCGATCCTCGACCCGCTGGGCCGCCTGCTGCAGGCGTTCGTCGACCAGCACCGGATGAAACTGCCGGGCGGCGCGGCCTATGTGCCGTGCTACCAGGTGGTGAGCTGAGCCAATCCGGGGCCGCGCGAGCGGCTCCGGGCATCTACCAGGGTTGCAGGGCGGCGCAGCAGCGCTATCGTTGCCTGTCTGTGAATTGAAGAGCCCGTGCTTATGCAGATCGCCCCTGCCCCTCTCAATGAAGCCGAACGGCTGTGCTTGCTGCACAGCCTGGAGCTGCTCGACACCCCAGCCGAGGAGGCGTTCGACCGTATCACCCGGTTGGCCAGCAGCCTGCTCGACGTGCCGATGGCACTGGTGTCGCTGGTGGACGTCAATCGCCAGTGGTTCAAATCGCGCCATGGTCTGGATGCAGCAGAGACCCCGCGGGACCTGGCGTTCTGCGCCCACGCGCTGCATGCCGAACAAGCGCTGGTGATTCCCGACGCACTCAACGACGCACGCTTCGCCGACAATCCGCTGGTCAGCGGCGCGCCGCACATCCGCTTCTACGCCGGCATTCCGCTGCGTTTTGCCAATGACCTGACCCTGGGCACCCTGTGCGTGCTCGACACCCGCCCGCGCGAGCTGTCCGACGAAGCCCTGGCGCGGTTGCAGGACCTGGCGCGGCTGGTCGAGCAGCAGGTGCTGCAGCGCAGCCAGGCTACCGGCCCGCACAAGGTGCAGGCGGCGCAGCGTCAAGCCCAGGCGGCCAACGAGTCGCGCTTTCGCCAGGTGTTCCGGCAAAGCCCCACCAGCAAGGCGCTGATAGGGCTGGACGGGCGGATACTCGAAGCCAACCGCGAATTCTGCCAATTGCTCAACCGCCCGCCCGAGGAACTGGTGCTGCTACAACTCGCGCAACTGCTGGCTGACGACGGCCTGGCCACCTTCCAGCCGCTGTGGCTGGCCTTGCTGGCCGGCGAGCGGGAAGTCGGCGTGATCGAAGTGCGCCTGGCCAGCAAGACCTGGATCGAGCTGAGCCTGTCGATGCTGCGCGGCGACAGCGGCCAGGCCGAGCAGGTCGTGGCCTTCGCCCGCGACATCAGCGAGCGCCGTCGCCGCCAGCACCTGCTGCAGCGTTACCAGGCGACCTTGGAGCAGCAGGTGGCGCAGCGCACCGAGGCGCTCGAACGCAGCCAGGAAACCCTGCAGGCCATCGCCGACAACCTGCCGGTGCTGATCGCGCAGATCGGCAACGACCTGGAATACCGCTTCAACAACGCGGTGTACCGGGACATCTTCGGGCTGGATCCGGCCGCGCTCAAAGGGCGCAAGGTACAGGAGGTACTGGCCCCCGGGATCTACCAGCAACTGCTGCCGTGCTTCCGGCGGGCGCTGGCCGGCGAGCGCATCGAGGCCGACAACGTGCGTTACCACGACGACGACCCGCGCATCTGGCACGCCAGCTACGTGCCCGACATCCGCAATGGTGCCGTGGAAGGCTTCTTCGTCATGTCGCTGGACGTGACCGAGCGCAAGCGCCGCGAGCAGACCCTGCTCGACCAGGCGACCCTCGACCCGCTGACCGGCCTGCCCAACCGCGCGGCGCTGTTCCAGGCGCTGGATTACCTGCTGCTGCAGCGCACGGCGTTCGCCCTGTTGTTCATCGACCTGGATGGCTTCAAGCAAGTCAACGACAACCACGGCCACGAAGCCGGCGACTTGTTGCTGCAGGCCGCGGCCACGCGAATGCAGGCGGCCATGCGCAACGACGACCTGGTGGCGCGCCTGGCCGGGGACGAGTTCGTCATCATCGCCCGCTCGGTCACCAGCGCCGCCGCAGCCGAGGAGATCGGCCGCAAACTGTGCGATACCCTGTCGGTGCCCTTTGGCGTCGAGCAAAAGGTGCTGCGTATCGGCGCCAGTATCGGCATCCACCTCAACCAGCCGCAGCAAGCGCCGCTGGCTGCCGAAGACGCGCTGGCCCGCGCCGACCAGGCCATGTACCAGGCCAAGCGCGGCGGGCGCAACCGCTGGTGCCTGGCGGCGGACTGAGCGATCGCGCAGGTTCCCTGATCCAGATGAATTTTTCTTAAATCGCCGTTTGTCTATTCTTTGGCACAATCAGTCATCCCCCTTGCGCCCAGGAACCCGCATGCCACGCGTACTGACCATTGAAGACGACGCCGTCACCGGCCAGGAAATCGTCGCCGAACTCTCCAGCCACGGCCTTGACGTGGACTGGGCCGACAATGGCCGCGAGGGCCTGGCCAAAGCCATTGCCGGCGGCTACGACCTGATCACCCTGGACCGCATGCTGCCGGAGGTGGACGGCCTGACCATCGTCACCACCCTGCGCAACCTCAAGATCGCCACCCCCATCCTGATGATCAGCGCCCTGTCGGATGTCGACGAACGGGTGCGCGGCCTGCGTGCCGGCGGCGACGACTACCTGACCAAGCCCTTCGCCTCGGACGAGATGGCCGCCCGGGTCGAAGTGCTGCTGCGCCGCAACAGCACGCCCATGACCCAGACCCGCCTGCAGGTCGCCGACCTGGAGCTGGACCTGATCAGCCATGAAGCGCGCCGTGGCGAGCAGGCGCTGAACCTGCTGCCCACCGAATACAAGCTGCTGGAATACCTGATGCGCCACGCCGGCCAGGTGATCACCCGGATGATGATCTTCGAGGAAGTCTGGGGTTACCACTTCGACCCGGGCACCAACCTGATCGACGTGCACATCGGCCGCCTGCGCAAGAAGATCGACTCCCCCGGCCAGACCCCGCTGATCCGTACCGTGCGGGGCTCCGGCTATGCCATTGCCGAACCCGTCTAAGGGCTGGAGCTCGTCGACCAGCCGCCTGCTGGCGCTGTACAGCTTCCTCTTCGTGGCCTGGAGCAGCATCCTCATGGGGGTGCTGTACTTCGAGGTGTCCAGCTACCTGAACAAACTCACCCGCCACTCGATGATGCAGCGCCAGCACCTGTTCGCCCACATGAGCGGCAAGCAGCTGGACGACGCGCTGATCGCAAGCCAGGCCTTCGAGGAACGCAGCTTCGACGCCTACGGCCTGTTCGACCCGCAACTCAACCCGCTTGGCGGGCGCATCCGCAGCATTCCGCCGGAGCTGGGCCTGGACGGCAAGATCCATGAGCTCAAGCGCTGCCTCGACGCTGACGACCCACACCTGCCGCGCGACAGCTGCGACGCCGTGGCAATCCGGGTGCAGGACGGCCGTTGGCTGGTGCTGGTGCGCGACAACGGCTCGCTGTTCGTGGTCACCCGGATCATCCTGCATGCGCTGCTGTGGGGCATCTCGCTGACCCTGATCCCGGGTTTTGCCGGCTGGTACCTGCTGCGCCGCCGGCCGCTCAAGCGTATCCGCGCTATCCAGGCCCAGGCCGACCTGATCGTGGCCGGCGACCTGACCCACCGCCTGCCGCTGTCGGCCCGCCGCGACGAACTGGACATGCTGGCCGCCATCGTCAATGCCATGCTCGACCGCATCGAGCGCTTGATGCATGAAGTGAAAGGCGTGTGCGACAACATCGCCCACGACCTGCGCACCCCGCTGACGCGCCTGCGCGCCCAGCTCTACCGCATCCGCCAGCAGAGCGGCGCCGGCTCGCCCGAAGGCGAGGCGCTGGACCAGGCGATCGGTGAAACCGACACCCTGATGGCGCGCTTTCGCGGTTTGCTGCGCATCAGCGAACTGGAAGACCGCCAACGCCGCGCTGGTTTCGTCCAGCTCGACCCGCACGCGCTGCTGGTGGAGCTGCACGATTTCTACCTGCCGCTGGCCGAAGACGGCGGCATTCGCCTGAGCCTTGAGCAACCGGCGCAGTTGGCCGCGCTGCATGGCGACCGCGAATTGCTGTTCGAGGCCCTGGCCAACCTGGTGGGCAATGCCATCAAGTTCACCCCCGAGGGTGGCCAGGTGCGGATTGCAGCAAGCCAGGACGAGCGCGGCGTGCAGATTGCCGTCGAGGACAGCGGCCCGGGAATTCCCGCTGACGAGCGCGAAGCAGTGCTCAAGCGCTTCTACCGCAGCGAAGAAGGTCATCGCCATGCCGGCTTTGGCCTGGGTTTGTCGATCGTCGCGGCGATTGTCGACCTGCATGGCTTTGGCCTGCAGGTGGATGCCAGCCCGCTGGGTGGCGCCAGGCTGGTATTGAGTTGCCCGACCACCGGACAAACCTCCTGAGTTGGCAAGGCTTCAGTGATGGATCAAGTCACACAGCAATTGAATGCGTGGGAGCGGACTTGCCCCGCGAAGGCGGCGACACCGAGTTGCCTGGTTTCGCGGGGCAAGCCCGCTCCCACGTTTAATCATGCCTAGCTACAGGGAGCGCAGAGCCCGCTGGCAGCGGCCTGCATAACAGAGCATGCCCTCAAGACTATCGCCGGTCGCGCCTGCGTCGACAGTCATCTGTGGGAGCGGGTTCACCCGCGAAAGCGGCAGTGAATCGAATGACGCATTCGCGGGTAAACCCGCTCCCACAGGTTAGATGCAGCCCCCTCAATTACCTCGCCGCACCCGGCGAAACACCTGCCCCACCAGCAACAGGTTCACCAGCGCCAGGGCAATCAGGCTGTACAACACGCCATATGCCCCCAGGTGCTCGAACAGATAACCGCCCACCAAGGGCGTCAACGCCTGACCAATCAACGCCGGCCGCGACATGCGCCCCATCAACAGCACATATTGCGCAGGCGGTAGCATTGCCAACGGCAGCAGCCCACGGACAATCGCGCGCAAGCCATTGCCGCAGCCGAAGATCAGCAGCCCCACCGCCGTCGCCGCCGGGGCCAAGGTCACCAGCAGCAGGCCGATCAGCACCAGGCTGGTCCAGGCCAGCGCAGTCCACACCGGGTGCCTGCGCCCTACCAGGATCTGCAGCACCCGCGACGCCACCTGGCTCGGCCCGAGCATCGCCGCCAGGCCGATGGCTGCCGCCAGCGAATGCCCCATCCCCTGGAGCACCGAAACCAACTGCACGGCAATCGCCGTCATGATGATCGCGCCGATGGCGAAGATCGTCGTCAGCAGCAGGTACAAGCGTCGGTCGATGGCCTCGCCCGCCTCACCGGCCTGGGCCTTGCGCCCAGTCAACTGGCCGCCGGGCGGCAGCACCTTCCAGTACAGCGGCGCCACCACCAGCAACAGCACCACGGCATACACCACACAGGCCTGGCGCCAGCCCAGTTGCTCGATCAACAGCGCCACGGTGGGCCAGGACAGCGTCGAGGCAAAACCGGCAATCAGCGTCACCCCGGTGATCGCCCGTCCCGCGCCCTCGGCATACAGCGCCCCCAGGGTGGCAAACAGCGCCTCGTACAAGCCCATGGCCATGCCCACGCCGATCACCACCCAGGCCAGCAAGAACAGCCCCAGGTCAGGGCTGGCGGCCATCAGCAGCAGCCCAAGCGCCACCACCGCGCCGCTGGCCGCCAACTGCGGGCGCCCGCCGTAACGGGCGATCAGGCGGCTGGACAACGGCGCCAGCAACGCCGAGACCAGCAGGCTCAGCGACAGCGCGCCGTACACCCACTGGCTGGGCCAGCCGGTATCGCGGCTGATCGGCGCGGCCATCACCGCCATCAGGAAGAACGAGCCACCCCAGACCAGGATTTGCAGTACGCCGAGCCAGACGATGGACAGGTTTGAGGGAATGCGAACGGTGGAATCCACTACAGAGCCTTGTTGAACAGGGGTAAAAAACAGAAACAGCGTTGCCTTCATCGCCGGCAAGCCGGCTCCCACACCGACTGCGCCGATCTCAAATCTTGCGCAAACCCTGTGGGAGCTGGCTTGCCAGCGATGCATCGGCGAAGCCGGTGCCGGGCACAGGCAATCATGCACCATGTCGATACTGACGACCGTCATATCATTGCCCGTGATAATAACCTTCGCTGTGTTCGATTCGTGCGCCACGCGCAAGGCACTCACACTCCGCCCACTACTAATACATTGGCGGAGTTCTCCATGGATCACTCACTCAAACCCTTGCGCTTCCCCCTCGCTGCCCTGGCAGTGGTGGTACTCAGCGCCTGCGGCCGCACACCAGACGCCATGCAGGCTCCCGCCGCGCCCAAGGTCAGCGTCGCCAAGGTGATCGAGCAACCGATCAACGAATGGGACGAGTTCACCGGCCGCCTGGAAGCGCCGGAAACCGTCGAGGTGCGCCCACGGGTCTCGGGCCAGATCGACCTGGTGGCCTTCACCGAAGGCGCCCAGGTGAAAAAAGGCGACCTGCTGTTCCAGATCGACCCACGCCCGTTCCAGGCTGAAGTCCGCCGCCTCGAAGCCCAGGTGCAGCAGGCCAAGGCCACCGCTATCCGCAGCGCCAACGAGGCCCGCCGTGGCGAGCGCCTGCGCGACAGCAACGCGATCTCCGCCGAGCTTGCCGAGTCGCGCAGCAGCGCCGCTGCCGAAGCCCGTGCCGGGGTCGATGCGATCCAGGCACAACTGGACCTGGCCCGCCTGAACCTCAGCTTCACCCGGGTCACCGCGCCGATCAGCGGCCGCGTCAGCCGCGCCCAGTTCACCGCCGGCAACATCGTCAGTGCCGACGTCACGCCGCTGACCAGCGTGGTTTCCACCGACAAGGTGTACGCCTACTTCGACGCCGACGAGCGCGTGTACCTCAAGTACACCCAGTTGGCGCGTGAAGGTCAGCGCGGCCAGAGCACCCCGGTGTACCTGGGCCTGACCAACGAAACCGGCAACCCGCACCTGGGCCAGATGAACTTCGTCGACAACCAGGTCAACCCGCGCACCGGCACCATCCGTGGCCGCGCCGTGTTCGACAACCGCGACGGCCAGTTCACCCCCGGCCTGTACGCCCGCCTGAAGCTGGTCGGCAGCGCTCAGTACGACGCCGTGCTGATCAACGACGAAGCGGTCGGCACCGACCTTGGCAAGAAGTTCGTGCTGGTCATGGACAAGGACAACAAGGCCGCCTACCGCGCCGTGGAACTGGGGCCGAAGCTCGAGGGCCTGCGCATCGTGCGCAGTGGCCTGGGCAAGGACGACCGCATCGTGGTCAAGGGCCTGCAGCGCGTGCGCCCAGGCTCGCCGGTCACCCCTGAGGAAACCCAGATGGCCAGCGAACAGACCCTCGCCGCCCTCGCCCAGCAGCGCCAGGCCCTGGAGGCCAGCAACTCGGCGCCGAAGGTAGCGGGTGCCAACGTCAAAGTCGCCAGCGCCCAAGCGCCACGCGGTTAAGGGACAACACCGATGAACTTCTCGAAATTCTTCATTACCCGGCCGATCTTCGCCGCGGTGCTGTCGCTGGTGCTGCTGATCGCGGGCTCGATCTCGCTGTTCCAGCTGCCGATCAGCGAATACCCCGAAGTGGTACCGCCCACCGTGGTGGTGCGCGCCAACTTCCCCGGCGCCAACCCCAAGGTAATCGGCGAAACCGTCGCCGCACCGCTGGAGCAGGCCATCACCGGTGTCGAGAACATGCTCTACATGTCCTCGCAGTCCACCGCCGACGGCAAGCTCACCCTGACCATCACCTTCGCCCTGGGCACCGACCTGGACAACGCCCAGGTGCAGGTGCAGAACCGTGTCACCCGTACCCAGCCGAAGCTTCCGGAAGAAGTGACGCGTATCGGTATCACCGTCGACAAGGCCTCGCCCGACCTGACCATGGTCGTGCACCTGACCTCGCCGGATAACCGCTACGACATGCTCTACCTGTCCAACTACGCCATCCTCAACATCAAGGACGAGCTGGCTCGCCTGGGTGGTGTGGGCGACGTGCAGCTGTTCGGCATGGGCGACTACTCGCTGCGGGTATGGCTCGACCCGAACAAGACCGCTTCGCGCAACCTGACCGCCAGCGATGTGGTGGCCGCGATCCGCGAACAGAACCGCCAGGTCGCCGCAGGCCAGCTGGGCGCACCACCCGCCCCCGGCTCCACCAGCTTCCAGCTGTCGATCAACACCCAAGGCCGACTGGTCAACGAGGAAGAGTTCGAGAACATCATCATCCGTGCTGGTGCCGACGGTGAAATCACTCGCCTGAAGGACATCGCCCGGGTCGAGCTAGGCTCCAGCCAGTACGCCCTGCGCTCGCTGCTGAACAACCAGCCGGCCGTGGCCATCCCGATCTTCCAGCGCCCAGGCTCCAACGCCATCGAGATCTCCGACGAAGTGCGGGCGAAAATGGCCGAGCTGAAGAAGGACTTCCCCGAAGGCATGGACTACAGCATCGTCTATGACCCGACCGTGTTCGTCCGTGGCTCCATCGAAGCGGTGGTGCACACCCTGTTCGAAGCGCTGATCCTGGTGGTACTGGTCGTCATCCTGTTCCTGCAAACCTGGCGCGCCTCGATCATCCCGTTGCTGGCCGTGCCGGTGTCGCTGATCGGTACCTTCGCGGTGATGCACCTGTTCGGCTTCTCGCTCAACGCGCTGTCGTTGTTCGGGCTGGTGCTGGCCATCGGTATCGTGGTGGACGACGCCATCGTGGTGGTGGAGAACGTCGAGCGCAACATCGGGCTGGGCCTGAAACCGCTGGAAGCCACGCAAAAGGCCATGAGCGAGGTGACCGGGCCGATCATCGCCACGGCACTGGTGCTGTGCGCGGTGTTCGTGCCAGCGGCGTTCATCTCTGGCCTTACCGGGCAGTTCTACAAGCAGTTCGCCCTGACCATCGCCATCTCCACCGTGATCTCGGCGTTCAACTCGCTGACCCTGTCGCCGGCCCTGGCCGCCGTGCTGCTCAAGGACCACCATGCACCCAAGGACCGTTTCTCGCGGTTCCTGGAAAAACTGCTGGGCAGCTGGCTGTTCGCCCCGTTCAACCGCTTCTTCGACCGCGCCAGCCATGGCTACGTCGGTGGCGTGCGCCGGGTCATCCGCTCCAGCGGCATCGCTTTGTTCGTCTATGCCGGCTTGATGGGCCTGACCTACCTGGGCTTCTCGACCACCCCGACCGGCTTCGTCCCGGCCCAGGACAAGCAGTACCTGGTGGCCTTCGCCCAGTTGCCGGACGCGGCCAGCCTCGACCGCACCGAGGCGGTGATCAAGCGCATGAGCGAGATCGCCCTCAAGCAACCGGGCGTGGCCGATTCGGTGGCCTTCCCGGGCCTGTCGATCAACGGTTTCACCAACAGCCCCAACAGCGGCATCGTGTTCACCCCGCTCAAGCCGTTTGACGAGCGCAAGGACCCGAGCCAGTCGGCGGCGGCCATCGCGGCAGCCTTGAACGCCCAGTTCGCCGATATCCAGGACGCCTACATCGCGATCTTCCCGCCACCGCCGGTACAAGGCCTTGGCACCATCGGCGGCTTCCGCCTGCAGATCGAGGACCGTGGCAACCTGGGCTACGAAGCGCTGTACAAAGAGACCCAGAACATCATCGCCAAGAGCCACAACGTGCCGGAGCTGGCGGGCCTGTTCACCAGCTACCAGGTCAACGTGCCCCAGGTCGATGCCGCCATCGACCGGGAAAAGGCCAAGACCCACGGCGTGGCGATCACCGACATCTTCGACACCCTGCAGGTCTACCTGGGTTCGCTGTACACCAACGACTTCAACCGCTTTGGCCGCACCTACCAGGTCAACGTCCAGGCCGAGCAGCAGTTCCGCCTCGACGCCGAGCAGATCGGCCAGCTGAAGGTACGCAACAACCTGGGCGAGATGATCCCGCTGGCGACCTTCCTCAAGGTCAGCGATACCTCGGGGCCTGACCGCGTCATGCACTACAACGGCTTCATCACTGCCGAGATCAACGGCGCCGCAGCCCCTGGCTACAGCTCCGGCCAGGCCGAGGCGGCGATCGAGAAACTGCTCAAGGAAGAGCTGCCCAACGGCATGACCTTCGAGTGGACCGACCTGACCTACCAGCAGATCCTCTCGGGCAACACCGCGCTGTTCGTGTTCCCGCTGTGCGTACTGCTGGCGTTCCTGGTGCTGGCGGCCCAGTACGAGAGCTGGAGCCTGCCGCTGGCGGTGATCCTGATCGTACCGATGACCCTGCTGTCGGCCATCACCGGCGTGATCATCTCGGGTGGCGACAACAACATCTTCACCCAGATCGGTTTGATCGTACTGGTGGGCCTGGCGTGCAAGAACGCGATTCTGATCGTCGAGTTCGCCAAGGATGAACAGGCCAAAGGCCTCGACCCGCTGGCTGCGGTACTGGAAGCCTGCCGCCTGCGCCTGCGGCCGATCCTGATGACCTCGATCGCCTTCATCATGGGTGTGGTGCCGCTGGTGTTCAGCTCCGGTGCCGGCTCGGAAATGCGTCACGCCATGGGTGTGGCGGTGTTCTCGGGGATGATCGGGGTGACCGTGTTCGGCCTGTTCCTGACCCCGGTGTTCTTCTTCCTGATCCGCCGCTTCGTCGAGCGTCGTCAGGCCCGCAAGGCCGAACGCGCACTGCCGCTGGAGAACCATGCATGAACCTGCTCAAACCCCTGACCCCGAGCCTGTTGGCGCTGGCCCTGGCGGCCTGCGCCGTGGGCCCGGACTACAAGGCCCCGGCCACCGAGCCGGCCAAGCTCGACAGCAGCCTTGAAGCCAAGGCCTTCGACCGCAGCCGCTTCGAGAGCGTTTGGTGGAAGCAGTTCGACGACCCAGTGCTGAACCAGCTGGTGCAAGCCTCGCTGGACGGCAACCGCGACCTGCGCATCGCCTTCGCCCGCCTGAAAGCGGCACGGGCGATCCGCGACGACGCCGCCAACGACCAGCTGCCGGTGGTCACCAGCCGCGCCAGCAGCGACCTGGGCAAGGGCCAGATCCCCGGCCAGACCGAGCGCCGGGTCAACAGCGAGCGTTACGACCTGGGCCTGGACATGGCCTGGGAGCTCGACCTGTTTGGCCGTATCCAGCGCCAGATCGAAGCCAGCGAAGCGCAGGAAGCGGCCGCCGAGGCCGACCTGCAGCAGCTGCAGGTCAGCCTGATCGCCGAGCTGGTGGATGCCTACGGTCAATTGCGCGGCGCCCAGCTGCGCGAGCAGATCGCCGTGGCCAACCTCAAGACCCAGCAGCAATCGCGCGACATTACCGTCACCCTGCGTGACACCGGGGTCGGCAACGAGCTCGATGTGGTGCGCGCCGACGCCCGCCTGGCCGGTGTCGAAGCCACCGTGCCGCAGTTGCAGGCGGTGCAGGTGCGGGCGAAGAACCGCATCGCCACCCTGCTCGGCCAGCGCCCGGACGCCCTGACCGTGGACCTGTCGCCCAAGGCCCTGCCGGCCATCGCCAAGGCCCTGCCGGTGGGCGACCCCGGCGAGCTGCTGCGTCGCCGCCCGGACATCCGCAGCGCCGAACGCCAGCTGGCCGCGGCCACCGCCAATGTGGGCGTGGCCACCGCCGACCTGTTCCCACGGGTGAGCCTGAGCGGGTTCCTCGGTTTCACCGCCGCGCGCGGCTCGCAGATCGGCTCGGCCGCCTCCAACGCCTGGGCGCTGGGCCCGAGCATCACTTGGGCGGCATTCGACCTGGGCAGCGTGCGTGCGCGCCTGCGTGGCGCCAAGGCCGATGCTGACGGCGCACTGGCCAACTATGAGCAGCAAGTGCTGTTGGCCCTGGAAGAGTCGGCCAACGCCTTCAGCGACTACGGCAAGCGTCAGCAGCGTTTGCTGGCTCTGATGCGCCAGAGCGATGCCAGCCGCAAGGCCGCCGAGCTGGCCTCGGTGCGTTACCGCGAAGGGACGGTGGATTACCTGGTGCTGCTCGACGCAGAGCGCGAACGCCTGAGCGCCGAAGACGCCCAGGCCCAGGGCGAGGTCGAGTTGTACAGCGGCATCGTGGCGATCTACAAGGCCCTGGGTGGTGGCTGGCAGCCGGAGGTGGTGGCCAGTACGCGCTGAGTGACCGATTGAATTGAAAGCTCCTTTGGTTGGATCCTCCCCCAACCGTTTGCCCCGATGGCCTTGGTTGTCGGGGCTTTTTTGTGGGGTGGGGATTGAGGGATGGCTGCCAGGTGCATGTCGAAAGATTGGGTCAGGGCCACCAGGTGCCCGCCACAACCCTTGCAGCGCCTATGAGATCGAGCGCCGCCCGCGCGGCGCTTCGCGGGTAAACCCGCTCCCACAGTTTGTTTCGG
>NZ_VZZR01000055.1:0-61748 GCF_009650555.1 Pseudomonas sp. EMN2 | reverse complement strand
CAACGCCACCTACCACGCCAACCCCAACCAGGACCTGCCGCCATGGGCGACGGACACCTTCGTCTACACCATCCGTGACGCCGACGGCGACGAGAGCACCACGACCATCTCGGTCAAGGTGTTGGACAGCAAGCTGATGGCGTCCGAGGACAACGACGTCACTGTGTATGAAAAGGCGCTGGACCTGCATAAGGACGGCAATGACCTCGCGGCCGGCAGCGTCGTGGGCAGCGACCCAGGGTCGACCGGCGAGACGGCGTCCGGCAGCCTGGTCGGGTCGGTCACCGGCGGCTCCGGCGCCTTGACCTACAGCCTGGAAAGCAATGCGACAGGACAATACGGGCAGCTTCTGCTCAAGGCTGACGGTTCCTACACCTATACCCTGACCTCTGCACCGAAAACCCCAGGCGGCGCCAACGATGGTGCCAACACGGTGGTGGAACACTTCACTTACAAGGCCACCGACGCGCAGGGCAACAGCGTCACCAGCACCATTGCCATCAACATCGTCGACGACGTGCCCAAGGCCGAGTGCGCAGTGCGCAGCATCACCCCCGGCCAGGTGGACTCCAACATCCTGCTGGTGATCGATGTCTCCGGCAGCATGGCCTGGGATTCCGGCGTGAATGGCCTGAGCCGGCTGGACCTGGCCAAGCAGGCGATCAACACGCTGTTGGACAAGTACGACGCGATGGGCGACATCAAGGTGCAGATTGTCACCTTCTCCAGCGGTGCCACCCAGCAGGCGCAGACATGGGTGTCGATTGGCGAGGCCAAGAACCTGATCGCCGGGCTCCACGCCGACGGCGCGACCTACTACGACTCGGCAGCCACCAAGGCCCAGCAGGCGTTCGCCACCAGCGGCAAGCTCGACGGTGCACAGAATGTCAGTTACTTCTTCTCGGACGGTGAGCCGAGCTCGGGCCACGGCATGACCTCCACGCGTGAAACCACGTGGGAGACGTTCCTCGACCAGAACGGCATCAAGTCCTACGCCATCGGTATGGGCAATGGCGTCAACGAGGGCAATCTCGACCCGCTGGCCTACGATGGCAGCAGCCATGTCGATACCCAGTCGGTGGTGGTCACCGACCTCAACCAGCTCGGCGCGGTGCTCTCGGGCACGGTGCAGGGCGCACCGATCACCGGCAGCCTGATGAGTGGCGGCGACTTCGGTGCCGATGGTGGCTTCATCAAAGCCCTGATGGTGGACGGCACCACCTATGGCTTCGACCCGAAAGCCAACGGCGGGCAGGGCGGTTACACGGTCAGTGGCGGGGTGGACAAGGCGTCGTTCGATACCCTCAGCAACAGCCTCACCATCAAGACCAGCCTGGGCGGCACCCTGCTGGTGAACATGGACAACGGTGAATTCACCTACACGCCACCCAAGGATAACGGCGGCCAGGTGGAGAAGTTCACCTTCACGGCCAGCGACAACGACGGTGATACCAGCACCGCCACCCTGACGGTGAACATCAACGGCAACCATGCACCGATCGCCGCTGCCGACCACATCATCACCAATATCAGCGGTCCCAGCATCAGCGTGCCGGCCGAAGCGCTGCTGGCCAACGACAGCGATGCGGACCACGATCGGCTGAGCGCGGCGCCGATCACCTTCGACACCGGCTTCGCCGACAAAGGCGCAGGCTTCACCCCGGGCGTCCAGGCGCAGACCCTGTACATGGACGGCACCAAGGACCGCGCCGAGAACCAGTTCCGCAGCCTGGCACGCAGCGAGTTCACCAGCCAGTCGGGCAGCATGACCGCGGCGCTGGTGGTGGCGGGCTACCTCGGGCTGATCAGCAACAGCAACGCCAACGACGAGGACACCTTCACCGTCACCCTGCGCAAGGGCGAAACCCTCACCCTCGATCATGACCGCCCGGCCGGCAACCTGCTGATGGAGTGGAAGGACGCCACGGGCAGTTACCAGCCGATTGCCGATGGCCAGAGTTTCACGGCCAGCCATGACGGGGTGTACAGCATTCACCTGGTCAACACCGAGAACGCCCTGGGTAGCAGCAAGGCCGCCGAGAACTACAAGCTGAGCCTGCTGGTGGACTACAGCAACGCCAGCAACCCCGTGGTCCATGACACCTACAGTGTCAGCGACAACCATGGCGGCACGGCGACCGGCAACGTCGATATCACCTATCAGGCAGGTCATGTCCTAGAGGGCACGGGAGGGGACGATGTGCTGCTCGCCGGGGCTGGCGACAATACGCTGAACGGCGGGGCCGGCAATGACGTGTTGGTGGCCGGTGCCGGTAATGACAGCCTGCATGGCGGCGACGGCAATGACTTGCTGATCGCAGGGCCCGGCAATGACTTGCTCGATGGTGGGCAGGGCATCGACACGGTCAGTTTTGCCAAGGCCGCTGCCGGAGTGGTGGTCGATCTGGGCAACGTCGGTGCGCAGAGCACCGGGGGCGCCGGTGTGGATACCCTGACCAGCATCGAGAACCTGATCGGCTCAGATTACAATGACACCTTGATCGGCAATGGCGACGACAACGTGCTCAACGGTGGCGCTGGCAATGATGTGCTCAAGGGCGGCGGTGGCAACGACACGCTCATTGGCGGCCCTGGTAATGACACCTTGACCGGCGGCAGTGGCAATGACACCTTCGTCTGGCAGAAGGGTGATAGCGGGCATGACACCGTGACCGATTTCACCCCGGGCACCGATCGCCTCGATCTCTCGCAGTTGCTACAGGGCGAGAACGCCACCAGCGCTTCGCTGGATGACTACCTGCACTTCAAGGTCAGCGGCACGGGCAGCAACGTGGTGTCGACCATCGAGGTGAGCAGCGTTGCGGGGGCGGCGCCGACCCAGACCATCGAACTGGCCGGTGTCGACCTGGCCCAGCATTACGGGGTCACGGCAGGTGCCGGTGGGCTGATCGCGGCCGGGCATGATACGGCGACCATCATCAACGGCATGCTCAATGACCATTCGTTGAAGGTAGATACGGTGTAGATGGTCTTGCTCCGCGAGGGCGTCAGCCTTCGCGGCGCAATGTCTTCTGCTTGAGAATCCAGGCACTGACCAGCACTGCGCTGGTCAGCATGAACGCCCGCGCCCAGAACAGCGGTACCAGGTAGCACGACAAGCCGATGCTCGCCCACATCAGGCCGATCGCATACACCTTGCCTTTGAGCGGGATGCCCTCGCCGCTGAGGTAGTCGCGAATCCACGGCCCGAGTTTCGGGTGGTTCACCAACCACGCGTGAAAGCGCGGCGAGCTACGGGCAAAACAGGCCGCCGCGAGCAGCAGGAAAGGGGTGGTGGGCAGTACCGGCAGGAAGATCCCCGCCACCCCCAGCGCGACGCTGAGCCAGCCGACGGCCAGCAGCAGGTAGCGCACCACGCCGATCAGTGTCGGCGTGGTTTGAGTACGGCAGGTTTTTCGTCCGGTGCGTGCTGCAGCAGGAACAGCGCGCTCAGCGCTTCGGGAATCTGCACGATCATGTCGTCCTGCAGGTTGGCATCGCTGGCGATGTCGGCGAACTCCGGCTGCTCGTCGAACAGGCCCGAGCCGACCATGATCGGCAGGAGCATTTCGCTGACTTCATCCTCGGAGCTGTCGAACCAGGCCTCTTCACGCAGGAACACGCCCTCCATGAAACCGATGCACCAGCCGCGCAGGTCCGAGTCGTCCGGCTCGTCGGTCAGGTCGAGGTCGCACGGCAGGTCGAATTCCTCTTCGCTGGCCAACTGGCGAGCGATGTGGGCCTTGAGGGCTACCAGCGTCGCTTCGATCTCGGTGCGCTGGGCATCGCTGGTGTAGTGGGGCTCTTCAGCGAACAGCGCGTCGATCCATTCGCGCTCGGGAACCTCTTCCGAGCAGATCGACAGTGCGGTCAGGTAGCCGTGTGCGGCGACGTAGTCCAGCGCTTCTTCGTGCAGCTCATCGGCATCGAGGAAGGCTTGCAGGCGGGTCAGTTGCTCGGCGAAGGACATTACAGGGCTACCTTGGGGAATAAACGATAACGAATTCTAGCACCTTGCGGCGTCAACGGGGCAAAGGGAACGTCTGTCACCGCAGCCTGCCGTGGGCTGAGCCAGTCGGGTATACTCCGCCACTTTTCGTGTTGGGTGGCCTGTGCGGCGATCCGGCAAAAAACGCTTACGCATTTGTACGGTGCCTGGCGGATTTATCGTCCAGCCTGTGTCCAGGATGGTACGGCGATTTTGGAGTGGCAAATGCTCGAACAGGCTCAGCGCGTTCTCAAGGATGTCTTCGGTTACGACAGTTTCCGTGGGCGCCAGGCCGCGATCATCGAATGCGTGGCCAACGGCGGCGACGCCCTGGTGCTGATGCCCACCGGCGGCGGCAAGTCGCTGTGCTTCCAGGTGCCGGGGCTGCTGCGCCCGGGCCTGACGGTGGTGGTCTCGCCACTGATCGCGCTGATGGCCGACCAGGTTGCCACCCTCGACGAATTGGGGGTGGCCGCCGCGGCGCTCAACTCCTCCCTCAGTGCCGAGCAGCAGCGCGAACTGGCCGGGCGCCTGCGCCGCGGCGAGGTGAAGATGCTCTACCTGGCGCCCGAGCGCCTGGTACAGCAGCGCATGCTGGATTTTCTGCGCGACCTCGACATCTCGTTGTTCGCCATCGATGAGGCCCACTGCGTATCGCAATGGGGCCACGACTTCCGCCCCGAATACCTGCAACTGGGCCAGCTCGCCGAGCTGTTCCCCCATGTGCCGCGCATCGCCCTCACCGCCACCGCCGACATGCGTACCCGTGAGGAAATCGTCCAGCGCCTGCACCTGCAGGGCGCCGAGCGCTTCCTGTCGAGCTTCGACCGGCCGAACATCTTCTACCGCATCGTGCCCAAGGAAGCGCCGCGCAAGCAGCTGATGGCCTTCCTCGCCGAGCGCCGTGGCAACGCCGGCATCGTCTACTGCCTGTCCCGCAAGAAAGTCGACGAAACCGCGGCCTTCCTCTGCGAGCAGGGCTTCCCGGCATTGCCCTATCACGCAGGCCTTGCAGCCGAAACCCGCGCCGCCAACCAGCACCGCTTCCTCAACGAGGAAGGGCTGATCATGGTCGCCACCATCGCCTTCGGCATGGGCATCGACAAGCCCAACGTGCGTTTCGTCGCCCACCTCGACCTGCCCAAGTCGCTCGAGGCCTACTACCAGGAAACCGGCCGTGCCGGCCGTGATGGCCTGCCGTCGGATGCCTGGATGGCCTACGGCCTGCAGGACATGGTCATGCTCAAGCAGATGCTGCAGAACTCCGAAGGCGACGAGCGCCACAAACGCATCGAACAGCACAAGCTCGACGCCATGCTGGCGCTGTGCGAAGAGACCCGTTGCCGCCGCCAGTCGCTGCTGGCCTACTTCGACGAAGTGCTGGAGCAGCCCTGTGGCCACTGCGACAACTGCGTAGACCAGATCCAGACCTGGGACGCCACCGAGCCTGCCCGCCAGGCACTGTCGGCGGTGTTCCGCACAGGCCAGCGTTATGGCGTCGGCCATCTGGTCGACGTGCTGCTGGGCAAGGACAACGAAAAGGTGCGCAACTTCGGTCACGAGAAACTCTCGGTATACGGCGTCGGCAAGGCGCTGGCCGAGGCCGAATGGCGCTCGCTGTTCCGCCAGCTGGTGGCCCGCGGCCTGGTGGACATCGATCTTGAAGGCTATGGCGGCCTGCGCCTGTCCGACAGCTGCCGGCCGCTGCTGCGTGGCGAGGTGAACCTGCAGCTGCGTCGCGACCTCAAGCCACAAACCGTGGCCAAGTCGTCCGGCAGCAGCGGTGGCAGCCCGGCCAGCCAGTTGGTGCGGGCCGAGGAGCGCGGGCTGTGGGAGGCGCTGCGCACCCTGCGGCGCAAACTGGCCGAAGAGCACAGCGTGCCGCCCTACGTCATCTTCCCCGACTCGACGCTGCTGGAAATGCTGCGCAGCATGCCCACCAGCCTCAGCGACATGGCCCAGGTCAGCGGCGTCGGCGCCCGCAAGCTGGAGCGCTACGGTCAGGCCTTCCTCGAAGTGCTCAATGGTGCCGGCGGCACCGAGGAGGCACCGAAAGTGGTGCTCGACCTGCGCCACGAGCTGGTCAGCCTGGCCCGCGCCGGCATGACCCCGGCGCAGATCGCTGGCCAGCTCAACTGCAGCGAGAAGAACGTCTACAGCCTGTTGGCAGAAGCCATCGGCCGACAGGAGTTGAGCCTGGAGCAGGCGCTCGACCTGCCCGAAGAGCTGATGATGGAGGTGCAGGATGCCTTCCTCGATGGCGAGGGCGAGCTGCCGCCGGTCTCGGCAGTCGCGCCGCTGTTCGGCCCACGCGTTCCCGAAGGCGTGTTGTATTGCGTGCGGGCGGCGCTGGCATCGGAGTTCGGCTTGTGATCGCTGGCATTTGTGCCATTTGCTGACCTTTGTCAGGCGATTACAGGATTATCGGATATTTCCCAAGCGCTGAACCTTGCCTCATGGGCTGGGGCATGGTTAGCTGACTAATAATTAGTTCTATTCATTGAGTTGCTTATGCCCCTGACCGACAACCAACACCGCTTCGGCATGCAGCTGGCCCAGATGTCCCGGGGCTGGCGTGCCGAACTGGACCGCCGCCTCGCCGGGCTCAATCTTTCCCAGGCGCGCTGGTTGGTGCTGTTGCACCTGGCGCGTTTCGACGATGCGCCAACCCAGCGTGAGCTGGCCCAGAGCGTCGGGGTCGAAGGCCCGACCCTGGCCCGCCTGCTCGACAGCCTGGAAAGCCAGGGCCTGGTGCGGCGTCAGGCGGTGGTGGAGGATCGTCGGGCGAAGAAGATTGTGCTGTGCCCACCGGCCAAACCGCTGATCGATCAGATCGAGACCATTGCCAATGCTTTGCGCGTGGAGCTGTTCAGCGGGGTGGATGAAGCCGATCTGGAAGTGTGCATGCGGGTACACGCCAAGATTCTCGGCAATCTCGAGAAGTCCTGAGTCGCAGCCAAATCGCGGGGCAAGCCCGCTCCCACGCAGCGTCCACAGCGTGGGAGCGGCGGTGCGCCGCTGCGACTTGCCCCGCGATGCGTTCTAGAAGGTGTGCCCCAGATTCAGGTACACCGCCTGCTCATTCGCATCGTTGGCCCCATAGCTCAGGTTGAGCGGGCCGAGCGGCGTCTCCAGCCCGAGGAAGATGCTCGCGGCATTGATGTAGCCACTGTCGAATTCATTGTCGTTGTTCCACGCCCGACCTCTCTCCAGCGACCCGCCCACGTAAAGCGGGAAGTCCAGCGGCAGGTAGGCGCGTGGCGTCAGGCGGCGGTAATAGACCATGCGCAGCAGGCTCATGTTCTGCCCGGAAATCGAGTCCTGGCGAAAGCCCGACAGCTGCCGGGCGCCGCCGAACACGAAGCTCGATGTCACCACTTCGGCATCATCCAGCGTGCGCCCGTAGCGCCCACCCAGCACCAAGGTATTCGGTCCGCTGCTGAAGGCCTTGTCCAGGTTGAACAACCACTGCCGGTAGTCCTGGTCCGAATCCAGCGATTGGTCGTACTTGCGCGCGGTCAGGCCGATTTCCTCGCCGCTATGGGGGAAGTAGACATTGTCGAAGGTGTCGTACGAGTACTTGAGCTCGTAGAAGCCCTCGTTGAAGCTGACCTTGGGCAGGCTCTGGTCGCCGATGCGCACCTCGGCCTGGCCCCAGGCCTTGCCCACGCCCAGGCGCACTTCGCCGTAGGTGCTGATCTGCCGCCCGACGTTCAGGCCAAAGCCGTAGCGCTCCAGGCGGTATTCGGCCACCGGGTCGTTGTCCAGCGTGGCCTCGACGTTCTGTGAACCGAGGTCCAGATACGGGGCGATGAAGTAGCGCGAGCCAACGTCCAGCGGCTGGTAGAACTCGCTGTACAGCTCCTGCTGGTCGCCGATCTGGGCGCGGGTCAGCCATTCGGCGCCCAGGCGGTTGATGCCGTTGACCCGGTAGCTGGCGCCCAGGTTGAAGGCGCTGTCGCCGCGCAGGTCATCGGACAGGTTCAGGCCCAGGCGCAGGTAGTCGGTGCCGCCGCGCCGGCCGCGGGCCTTGATCACCAGGGTGTTGGCGTCGCCCTTGTGCACCACGCGGTATTGCACCTGGTCGAAATAGTCCAGGCCGTACAGGGTGCCCATGTCGGTCTGCAGGCGATCGAGTTGCAGCGGCTCGCCGATCGGTTGGCGGATGTAGTAACGGATCACGTCGTCGCTGACCTTGGAGTCGTTTTCCACCTTGATCGCAGTGATCACCGGGGTGCGCTGGCCGGGTGAGCGGGCCACCGCCAGACCGGCATCACCTTCGGCCTGGCGCAGCGCCGCCAGACGCGGGTCAAGGGCCCGAGTGGCGCGGTAGCCGGCGTCGATCATGTCGCGGGCGCGGCCGAAGTCGGTGACGCCGAAGCTGGCCAGCGGCGGCTGCACCAGGATGTCGTCGCGGGCCAGGCTGGCCAATTGTTCCTCGGAGTTGCGCCGGGTCATCAGGGTGATCGACTGGTTGAGCACGTCGACCACCGTGGCCAGCTGCTTGCGGTTGCGCAGCGGGGTGCCGATGTCGACCACGATGGCGATGTCGACACCCATCTCGCGCACCACGTCCAGCGGGATGTTGTCGGTCATGCCGCCGTCCACCAGCAGCCGGCCGTCCAGTTCCACCGGGGCGAACACCGCCGGGATCGACATGCTGGCGCGGACCACCTGGGGCAGGTGGCCGCGGCGGAACACCACTTTTTCACCGGTGGTGATGTCGGTGGCCACGGCGCGGAAGGGAATGGGCAGCTTGTCGAAGTCGCGGATGTCGGCGGTGTGCGCCAGCTTGCTCTCCAGCAGCAGCGAGAGGTTCTGGCCCTGGATCACCCCCAGCGGCAGGCCCAGGCTGCCATCGTCGCGAAAGCTCAGCTTCTGCTTGACCAGGAAGTCGCGGTCATCCTGCTTGCGGCGGAACGGGATGTCCTCGCGCGGCGGGGCGTCGGACAGCGCCTGCTGCCAGTCCAGGGTGGTCGCCAGTTTTTCCAGCTCCTCGACGCTGTAGCCCGAGGCGTACAGCCCGCCGACCACCGCGCCCATGCTGGTACCGGCGATGGCGTCGATGCGCACGCCTTGTTCCTCCAGGGCCTTGAGCACACCGATGTGCGCCAAACCGCGGGCGGCGCCGCCCGACAGCACCAGGCCGACCTTCGGCCTGGCAGGCTCGGCGGCGAACAGGGTGAGGGAGGTGAGCGTCAGCAAAAGGCATAACAGCAGGCGGCGCATCGTGAGTCTCAAAAGCAGCGGTAAAGACCGCTAGTATAAGCGGCCCTTCCTCTGGAGATGCCCGACATGGCCGACAGCAAACCGCAGATCGTCATTACCTACTGCACGCAGTGCCAATGGCTGCTGCGCGCCGCCTGGCTGGCCCAGGAACTGCTCAGCACCTTCGGCGACGAGCTTGGCCAGGTGGCGTTGGCGCCAGGTACCGGTGGCGTGTTCCGCATCACTTGCGACGGCGTGCAGCTGTGGGAGCGCAAGGCCGATGGCGGCTTCCCCGAAGCCAAGGTGCTCAAGCAGCGTCTACGCGACCTGATCGACCCCGAGCGCGACCTGGGCCACAACGATCGCTGATCAGGCGCTTTCCACCACGGCGCGCGGTTTCACCGGCTGCTCGGCGGCCATGCGGCTGGACAGCACGATGGCGAAGATGATCAGCGCGCCGCCGGCGAGCATGCGCAGGGTGGGGGTTTCGGCGAACACCACCCAGGCCACGGCGATGCCGTAGACCGGCTCCATGCCGAACACCACCGCCGCGGTGCGGGCCTTGATCACGGCCAGGCTGGCGACAAACAGGCTGTGGGCGACGCCGGTGCAGAACACCCCCAGCAGGGCGATCCACAGCCAGTCCATGGGCGCTACGCTGGCCAGCCCCGGGGCGGCGAAGGGCAGCAGGCACAGGCTGACCACCAGGTTCTGCCACAGCGCCGCCTGTACCGCCGGCAGGCGCCCGGAACCTGCGCGGTTAGTCAGCGACAGCAGCGAGAACAGCAGCCCCGAAAGCAGCGCCCAGAGCAGCCCGCCGGTGGCCTCGCTGGCCAGGTCGAAATCTGGGGTGACCAGCACCAGGCCGATGCTCACCAGCACCACCAGTACGGCCTCGTTGCGCCGGATACGCTCACGGAACAACAGGCCTTCGAGGATGACCGTGAAGGCCGGGAAGCTGGCAAAGCCCAAGGTGGCGATGGCCACGCCCGCGACCTTGACCGCGACGAAGAAGCTCACCCAGTGCCCCGCCAACAATACGCCGCCCAGCAGCAGGCGGCGCAGGTCGCGCCCGCCCAAAGGCTGCCAGGCCTGACGTGCCAGGCTGGCGAACAGGCCCAGGGCGAGCACGGCGAAGGCGGCGCGGCCGAAGACGATGATCGACGGGCTGGCACTGGCGGCCAGTTTGCCGAACACGCCGGTCAGGCCGAAGAACAGCGCGCCGATGTGCAGGGCGCCGAGGGCGGTGCGGTGGTTCATGGTGGTCCTTGGGTTGTTTGCGCTTCATCACTGGCCCTATCGCGGGGCAAGCCCGCTCCCGCGCTAAAGGCAGGTTCCACTGTGGGAGCGGGCTTGCCCCGCAATAGGGTCGGTACAGGCGCCCAGTGTAAAAGGCCGGTTCGCCGGTGTCTGTCGCGCATCTCGCGTCAGTTATCGCCGGGCTCGCGCCGCAACGCCGAGGGTGTACAGCCAAATGCCCGCATCACCGCCGCACTGAAGGCACTCTGGGACTCGTATCCCACCCGCGCGGCGATCTCGCCCACTGGCAGCAGGGACTCGCGCAACAACTGCCGGGCCATGAGCAGCCGTCGCTGGCGGATGTAGTCCATCGGCGTCATGCCGCATTCCGCACTGAACCGCGCATGCAGCCGAGCGCTGGACAGCCCGGCCAGCCGCGCCAGGTCAGCGACCTGCAGTGGGTAGGCGGCGTGCTGGTCGATATGGGCGTCGAAGGCTGCATAGGGCAGGCGAGTGCTGGCGGCTATCGGCGCGGCGGCCTGCGGGTTGAGGCTGGCCAGCAACAGCACCGCTCCCTGGCGGGCGATCAATGGGTCGTCCATCGGGCTGGTCGCCAGCCAGTCCACCAACTGCTGCTGGCGGTTGTCCAGGCCCAGCGCACCGGGGCGATCGAGCAGGCGGCGGCTGGCATCGGCATGCGCCCCCAACTGTTCGCCGAGCCAATGCTCGCCCGGCACATCCAGCACCAGGCAGTGACTGCCGGCGGCGCTGCCGCAGGTATGGTGGGCGCCGGCAGGCACCACCATCAGGGCCTGGCGATCAACCCGCGCACCCTGGCCCTGCACCTCGAAGTCCAGCCGCCCGCGCAGGCCGAACACCAGTTGCGGGTGCTCGTGGCTGTGGGCGATCAACTCGTCACGGTAGTGACGCAGCGAGAGCAGCGGGCCGGTGGTCATGGTGGGTCCTCGTAGGGCAGGGCAAGAGTGTACACCCGGCAAGGTGCGATCAGTCGTCATCGGCCTGCCACCAACCTGTCACCTGTGCCTGCCAGTCTCCAGCAAACTGTGCCGGAGCCTGCCCATGACCCATGCCGAAACCGTCCGCCCGTCACGCAAGCAGCGTGTACGTACCCTGTGGATCTCCGACGTGCACTTGGGCACCCGGGATTGCCAGGCCGAACATCTGTCGCACTTTCTCAAGGGGTATCAGGCCGACCGCATCTACCTGGTCGGCGACATCATCGATGGCTGGAAGCTGCGCGGCGGCATCTATTGGCCCCAGGCGCACACCAACGTCATTCGCCGCCTGCTGACCATGAGCAAGCGCGGTACCGAAGTCATCTACGTCACCGGCAACCATGACGAGTTCCTGCGCCGCTATTCCAAACTGATCCTCGGCAATATCCAGTTGGTGGACGAAGCCGAACACCTCACCGCCGATGGCCGTCGCCTGCTGGTGATCCACGGCGACCAGTTCGACGTGATCACCCGCTATCACCGCTGGCTGGCGTTCCTGGGCGACCGCGCCTACGAATTCACCCTGGTGCTCAACCGCTGGCTCAACCACTGGCGCGCCCGCTACGGCTATGGTTACTGGTCGCTGTCTGCCTACCTCAAGCACAAGGTCAAGGGCGCGGTGAGCTTCATCAGCGATTTCGAGGATGCGATTGCCCACGAGTGCACCCGGCGAGGCTTCCAGGGCGTGGTCTGCGGGCATATACACCATGCCGAGATACGCATGGTCGGCGAGGTGGAATACCTCAACTGCGGTGACTGGGTGGAGTCGTGCACGGCGCTGATCGAGCATTGGGACGGGCAGATCGAGCTGTACCGCTTCGCCGATGCCCAGGCGCGCGAGGTGGCGCAGCGGTTGGCGGAGCTTGGCGAACCGGCGTGAATCGTGCTGGCTTTATCGCTGGCAAGCCAGCTCCCACTTCGATCGCGCGCACTCCTGCGGGAGCCGGCTTGCCGGCGATGAGGCCGAAACTTGCAATCAGAGGCTGAGCCGGCCCAGAAGAATGTCGCGAAACATGGCGAAGTCGCCGATCAGGCTGTACCAGGGGTGGGTGAAGGTGGCTGGGCGATTTTTTTCGAAGAAGAAGTGGCCGGCCCAGGCGAAACCGTAGCCGGCCAGAGGCACGGCGAGCAGCAGCAGCCACTTGCCGCTGGCGAGGGTGTAGGCGAGCAGGGCGATCACCAGGCTGGTACCGACGAAGTGCAGGCGGCGGCAAGTGGGGTTGCTGTGCTCGCCCAGATAATAGGGATAGAACTCGGCAAAACTGCGGAACTGCGCTGTGCTGGTCATGGCTGTGCTACCGAAGCTGCTGTTGAAGACAGGATACACGGCGTGGAGCCTGAATCGAGTCTAGAGTCAGCTGATGCGCTGGCCAGTGACAATTGGCGCCAATTGAGTATCCTTTCGATTCACCGCAGGAGCGGTCAGCACAAGAAGCCTGTCATGAGTGAGAGAACCACTTCAGCCAGCTGGGCATCAGGGATCGTCAAGGCGCTTGAGCTGGAGGGGCTCGACTGCCCGGCCATGTTCAGGCAACTGGGACTTGATTTTGCCGCCCTCGAAGATCCCGATGCGCGCTTCCCCCAGGACGCCATGACCCGGTTGTGGCAACTGGCGGTCGAGCTGTCCGGCAATGAAGCCATCGGCCTGAACATGGCCCGGGTGGTGCGCCCGGCTTCGTTTCATGTGGTCGGTTATGCGCTGATGTCCAGCCGCACCCTGGCCGAAGGTTTCGAGCGCCTGGTGCGTTACCAGCGGATCATTGCCGAAAGCTCGGACCTGAGCTTCCGCCTCGGGCCGGAAGGTTATTCGCTGATCCTGACCGTGCACGGCGACCACCTGCCACCCACCCGGCACAGTGCGGAAGCCTCGCTGGCGTGCGCCCTGGCGCTGTCGACCTGGCTCAGCGGGCGGCCGATCCAGCCGCGTCGGGTACTGATCCAGGGCCCGCAGCCGAAAAATGTCGAGCCATACAAGGTGGCGTTCCACGCACCACTGGTATTCGGCGCGCCCCATGATGCGCTGGTGTTCGAGCGCGCCGACATGGAGGCGCCTTTGCCCACCGCCAACGAAGCCATGGCCATACTGCATGATCGTTTTGCCGGCGAATACCTGGCGCGATTTTCGGAGAGCCGGGTCACCCACCGTGTGCGCCAGGTGCTGTGCCGCATCCTGCCGCAAGGCGAGCCCAAGCGTGACACCGTGGCCCAGGCCCTGCACCTGTCCCAGCGCACTCTGCAGCGGCGCCTGCAGGACGAGGGCACCAGCTTCCAGACCCTGCTCGACGACACCCGTCGTGAACTCGCCGAGCAGTACCTCGCCCAGCCGGGTACCACCTTGCTGGAAACCGCCTACCTGCTGGGGTTTGCCGACCCGAGCAACTTCTACCGGGCATTCCGCCGCTGGTTCGATGCCACCCCCAGCGAGTACCGCGCGCGCTTGACCCTCAGTGACGCCAGAACGCTGGCATGCACAACACCAGCACCGTGATGATCTCCAGCCGGCCCAGCAACATGCCGCCGGCCAGGATCCACTTGGCGGCATCCGGCAAGGTGGCGTAGTTGCCGGCCGGGCCGATCACCTCGCCCAGGCCCGGCCCGACTCCCGAGACGGTGCCCGCGGCACCGGTCAGCGCGGTCATCCAGTCGACGCCCAGCAGCGACAGCAGCAGGGCGATGATGCAGATGGTGATGGCGAAGAAGAACGAGAAGGTCAGGATCGAACGCACGATCTCTTCGTCGAGGCGGTGGCCGTTGTACTTCTGCTTGATCACCGCGCGCGGGTGGATCAGCTGGTTGAGGTTGGCCTTGAGCAGGATATAGGCCACCTGGAAACGGAAGATCTTGATGCCACCGGCGGTCGAGCCCGAACAGCCGCCGACGAAGCCCAGGTAGAAGAACAGCATCAGCGAGAAATTACCCCACAGGCTGTAGTCGCCCAGGGCGAAACCGGTGGTGGTGACCACCGAGGTGACGTTCAGTGCCACGTGGCGCAAGGCATCGAGCCAGTGCAGCTCGGTGGTGGCCCAATACCAGGTGCCCAGCACCAGCCAGGTGGCCACCAGCATGCCGAGCAGGCCCTGGACCTGCTGGTCCTTGATCAGCGCCTTGCGGTGGCCGCGCAAGGTGGCCACGTAGAGGGTGAACGGCAAGCTGCCGAGGATCATCACCACCACCGCGACCCAGTGCACCGCCGGGATGTCCCACTTGGCCAGCGACTGGTCGGAGGTGGAGAACCCGCCGGTGGAGATCGCCGACATGGCGTGGTTGATCGCATCGAACAGGCCCATGCCCGCCCACCAGAACGCCAGGCTGCCGAACACCGTGATGCCGACATAAACCCCGACGATCGACTTGGCGACCATGTGCGAGCGCGGCATGACCTTCTCCGAGCGGTCGGACGACTCGGTCTGGAACAGGCGCATGCCACCGATGCGCAGCAGCGGCAGGATCGCCACCGCCATGCCGATGAAGCCGATGCCACCCAGCCAGTGCAGCATCGAGCGCCACATCAGGATGCCGGGCGACATGTTGTCCAGCCCGCTGAGCACCGTGGCGCCGGTGGCGGTAATGCCCGACATGCTCTCGAAGAAGGCGTCGGTATAGCTGATGTGCTGGGTGAGCAGGAACGGCAGGGCGGCGAACACGCACACCACCAGCCAGCTGCTGACGGTCAGCAGGTACATGTCGCGCGGGCGCAGGTGCACGTGCTCGGGGCGGCCGGGCACCACCAGGCCGAGGCCGGCGATGAAGGTGATCAGGCTCGACCAGAGGAACGACGGCATGTCGCCGGTGCGTTCGAAGACCACCAGGGTCGCCATGGGCACCACCATGCTCACCGCCAGGGTGATCAGGAAGATGCCGATGATGAAACCAATGATCCTTAAGGTCGGCAACGCCATGTGATCTGCCCTGACTCGCAACGGAAAGGGCGCCATTCTACCTGTGGACCGTGTCTTGTAAACGTACGATCAGTTGATGCGTGGGAGCGGGCTTGCCCCGCGATGGCATCGAGCTGGAATGCATCGCGGGGCAAGCCCGCTCCCACGTTGCCTTGCGGTTGGTGCAGAATGGCGGCACTTTCAACTTGCCAGGAGGGAAGCCGATGGAGGCTCTCGACGCATTGCTCAACCGTGTATCCGTGCCACGCCTGACGGAGCCCGCGCCCAACGCCGCACAGCGCGAGGCCCTGTTCCAGGCGGCGCTGCGTGCGCCGGACCATGGCCAGCTGCGGCCCTGGCGTTTCCTGACCATCGAAGGGCAGGGCCGCGAGAAGCTCGGCGAGCTGTTCGCCGAGGCGGTACAGGCCAAGGGTGATGCCTCCCAGGCTGCGTTGGACAAGGCCCGGGCCATGCCGCTGCGCGCGCCGCTGTTGATCGTGGTGATCGCCAAACTTCAGGATCACTTCAAGGTGCCGAAGATCGAGCAGCGCCTGGCCGCCGGTTGTGCGGCCCACGGGATCCTGATTGCGGCGCATGCCCAGGGGATCGGCGCGGTATGGCGCACCGGCGACATGGCCTTCGATGCCCATGTGCACAAGGGCCTTGGGCTGACCGAGAATGAAGAACTGATCGGCTACCTGTACGTCGGCACGCCTATGGCCGAGCCACGCACCGCGCCGATCCTGGAAACCGCCGAGTACGTCAGCGCCTGGGGTGAGTGATTGAGCGGGGGGCCGCTTTGCGGCCCTTCGCGGGTAAACCCGCTCCCACAGGATCGCGCGCGCGTTGAGAATGGCGCAGTCCTGTGGGAGCGGGTTTACCCGCGAAAAGCTGCATGGCCGCTCAGGGGTATGTCAGCCAGCGTTGACTTCACAGGGCAACGCCAGCGTCGCCACAAACCCACCCTGCGGATGATTCGCCAGCGTCAGGCTGCCGCCATGACGCTCCGCCGCCTTGCGCGCGATCGCCAGCCCCAACCCATGCCCCGGTGCTTCCTGCCCCGGGGCGCGGAAGAACGGCTCGCCCAACTGCGCCAGATGTTCTTCTGCCACCCCCGGCCCATGGTCACGCACGCTCACGACAATACGCTCCTGTTCACGGTGGGCATCGATTTCGATCGGTTGCCCCTGCGGGTTGAAGCGCAGGGCATTGCGCAGCAGGTTGTCCGCCGCTCGCTCGATCAAGGTCGGCCAGCCTTGCAGGGTCAGCCCTGGCTGCATCTGCAGGCGCACTTCCTGATCCGGCGCCGCCAACTGGGCGTCTTTACGCACGCCACCCAGCACGGCATTGAGGTCCACGGGCTCGGCATGCGCCTGCTCGGCATCGACCCGGGCCAGCACCAGGATTTCACTGATCAGGTCTTCCAGGCGGTCGCATTCACGGGTCAGTCGTGGCCACAGGGCCTGGCGCTGTTCGGGCCCGGCGCGTTCGGCCAGGGCAAGGGCGACGCGCAGGCGCGCCAGGGGCGAGCGCAATTCGTGTGACACATCGCGCAGCAACTGGCGCTGGCTGCCGATCAGGCTCTGCAGGCGTGCGCCCATCTTGTTGAAGTCGTTGGCCAGTACGCCGAACTCGTCGCGGCGCACGGCCAGGCGCGCCAGGCTGTTCTGTTGGTAGCTGGTCTGCCCCAGGTCATGCACCGCGCCGCGCAGACGGCTCAGCGGGCGGGTGATCGACAGGGTCACCAACAGGCTGAACAGGGTCAGCACCACCAGCGCGATGCCCAGCGCGCTGAGCGGCCAGATCAGGCTTTCGCGGTGCCAGGCGGCCAGTTCCGGGTGGGGGATACGGTAGATCAGCAGATAGGTTTCGCCGCTGGTGGGGCTGGTGTATTCCTCGGTCAGGCGGCGCCAGGGCAGGCGGCGTTCGTCGTTGTGCTGGCGCGCCTCGAAAGCGGCAGCGCGGCGCGGGAAGGTACCGGGCACCACGGCATCGCCACTGTCGTCGAGCACTTGCACGTCGATCTTGTAGCGTTGCTTGCGCCGCTCGAGGAAGCGTTGCGACGACTCCAGGCCTTCCTGCTCGTAATGCTGCACCCAGCGGCTGGCCAGGGTGTTCAGGCCGGGGTGGCGGCTGAGGATCCAGGTGTCCTGGTTGAGCATGTGGCCGAGCAGGATCGACAGGCCGGCGACCAGGGCGATGGCCAGCCAGAAGCTGGCCAGGATGCGCCAGAACAGTGAACGCAAGACGAGCACCTCCGCAAAATGGCAAAAGCCCGGCCCGCGAGGGCGCGGGCCGGGCATGGGGTGGACAGCTTACTGGGCCTTGGTGCCTTTTTCAGCCTTCCAGGCCTGGAACTCTTGCCACTCGGCTTTGCGCGCGGCGCGTTCCTTCTGCAGTTCGTCGAACTTCTTCTGCTGGTCCGGCTTGAGCAGGGCGCGGATCTGGCCTTCGGTCTTGTCGTGGCTGGCCTTGATTTCGTCCTTCATGGCCTTCTGCTCGGCAGCTGGCAGTTTGTTCATGTAGCGCTCGGTGATGTCGCGGCGTTGCTGCATCTGCTCGCCCATCAGCTTGCCGATCTGCTGGCGCTGGTCGCGGCTCAGGTCCAGTTGGGCGAAAGGCGCGTCACCGCGATGATGCGGGCCGTCGTGACGCGGGCCGCCTTCAGGCATGGCCATGGCCACGGTCGGCAGGGCGGCGGCGAACATCAGGGCGATAAGGGTCTTGCGCATGGTGTCTCTCCTTTCAGGGGCCGGTGGTTACCGGATGAGCCCAGTCTAGGGAGATCAAGGTCAAGGGCGGTCAGGCGAGGGTAAAGGCTGGGTAAAGATCAACGGAGCCGCTGGACGTTCGTGGGAGCGGGCTTGCCCCGCGATGGCGTCGGCGCAACCACCCGGGTTTTCCCTGCCAACGCTATCGCGGGGCAAGCCCGCTCCCACGTAGCGTCGCTCCCACGCTGAATCCTGTCAGAGGCTGTAGTAGTAACCCCGGCTACGCAGTGCGACGATGCGCGGGCGGCCGTCGGCGTGCGGGCCGATCTTCTTGCGCAGGTTGCTGACATGCATGTCCAGGCTGCGGTCGTAGAGGGTGAGCTTGCGGCCCAGGCCGATCTGCGCCAGCTCCTGCTTGTCCAGCGGTTCACCGGGCTGGCGCAGCAAGGCTTCGAGGATGCGGCTCTCGGACAAAGTAAGGGTCATCTCGCGTTGGTCGATGCTGACCACCCCGCGTACCGGGCTGAAGACCATGTCGCCGACCTCGATCTGCGAGGTGGGCGCGCTGGGGTGGCTGCGGCGCAGCACTGCGCGCAGGCGAGCGGTGAGCTCGCGAGGGTCGCAGGGTTTGGCCAGGTAGTCGTCGGCGCCGAGCTCCAGGCCCAGGATGCGGTCCAGCGGCTCGCCACGGGCCGAGAGCATCAGCACCGGCAGGTCGGCGTGTTCGTTGCGCAGCTGCTTGAGCAGTTCCAGGCCGCTGCCATCGGGCAACATCACATCCAGTACCACCGCTGCCGGAGCGTGGGCGGCCAGGGCCTGGCGCGCGCTCAGGCCATCGTGGCAGGCGCGCACCTCAAAGCCTTCCTGGGTCAGCCAGCTGCCAAGCAGCTCACACAGCTCCTGGTCATCATCAATCAGTAACAGCTCGCTCATGTCTCACTCAATTCAACCATTGCCGGCGTCGTCTGTGACCGCCGCTGGCTAAGATACCGCAGACTACCGACAACAGTGCAACGGCCGAGCCGATCAGGAACCATTGTTGCTGGTCGGTGAGCAGGCGTTGCACAGGATTGGCCGCGGCCTGCAGCTCCTTGATGGCCAGCTTCAGGCGCTGGTTGTCCTGGCGCAGGCGGCTCAGTTGGGCACTCTCGCGCTCGCTGTCCTGGCTCTGCATTTGCTGGGCCAGCAGAGTACGTTGTTTCTCGCTCTCTTCCAGGCGCTGCTGCAGCTCGGTGATCCGCGCTCCGGCTTCCAGCGACAACGGCTGTTCGGCCGCGGCGAAAGGGGATAGCAGCAACAGGCAAAGCAGCACGGACATCGGACCTTGACGCATTGGGACTCCTGATTCTTGTCGGTTCAGGAGGTTGTCGGCCGGTCGTCGCAATTTATGAATAGTGCAGTGCGGGGGTGTAGCTGGGAGCAGCTGCGTGGGAGCGGGCTTGCCCCGCGATAGCGATAGCTTGGACTGGCGCAATCGCGGGGCAAGCCCGCTCCCACGAAGCTGCACCCACAACAACTACTCAAAAGCCTGTTACGGCAGGACTTGCTTGAACGGCTTGACCACGACCTTGTCGTAGACGCCGGCAGCAATGTACGGGTCGGCGTCGGCCCAGGCCTGGGCGGCGGCCAGCGATTCGAACTCGGCGACGATCAGGCTGCCGCTGAAGCCGGCGGCGCCCGGGTCGTTGCTGTCGATGGCCGGGTGCGGGCCGGCCAGGACCACGCGGCCTTCGGCCTTGAGCTGTTGCAGGCGCTCGATGTGGGCAGGGCGGGCGGCCAGGCGTTTTTCCAGGGAGTTCGCGACGTCGCTGGCGATGATGGCGTAGAGCATGTCAGTCCTTGGGTTTGGAAGTGGAGGGGTCGGTGTCGTGCAGGTGGCGCGAAAGGTATACACCCTGCGCCACCAGGAAGATCACGGTCATGCCCAGGCTGCCGAACACCTTGAAGTCGACCCAGAAGTCCTGGAAGGTGAAGGCGACGAACAGGTTGGCGGCGCCGCAGACCAGGAAGAACAGGATCCATGCCAGGTTCAGGCGGGTCCAGACTGTTTCTGGAAGTGTCAGGGCGTGGCCCATGATGCGTTTGATCAGCACCCGGTCACCGATGAAGTGGCTGCCGGCGAAGGCCAGGGCAAACAGCCAGTTGACCACCGGCGCCTTCCACTTGAGGAAGGTTTCGCTGTGGAACGCCAGGGTCAGCCCGCCGAACACCAGGCAGGCAACCAGGGTCAGCAACTGGCCTTTCTCGAGCTTGCGGTGGCGCAGGAACAGCGCGCCGTAAACCACCAGCGAACTGAGGATAAGCATCGCCGTGGCGCTGTAGATACCGCCGAATTCAAAGCTGTGGCCTGCGAATTCGACCGGGCGCGGGTCCAGTTTGTAAACGATGAAGAACAGCAGCAGCGGGATGAAATCGATGAATTGTTTCACAGTGGCAGCCAGAAGCGGGATGTGACGGCATAATAACAAACATCGATTCCGGCGAAAGCGCTCCACCATGAATGTTGATCTGCACTGTCACAGCACGGCCTCCGACGGCGCCCTGTCGCCCACGGCACTGGTCGCCCGGGCCCATGAGCATGGGGTGCGGACCTTGTCGCTCACCGACCACGATACCCTCGAAGGGCTGCCCGAGGCCCGCCAGGCCTGCCTCGACAATGGCATGCACTGGGTCAGTGGCGTGGAGCTGTCGTGCACCTGGGGCGGCGCGACCATCCATGTGCTGGGTTACGACTTCGCCCTCGATGCACCGCCTTTGCTCGAAGCCATCGAAAACCTCCACCGTGGCCGCTGGCTGCGCGCCGAAGAGATCGATCGCAAGCTGGCCGCCAAGGGCATGCCCGGGGCGCTCGAAGGTGCACGGGCGGTGCAGCAGGAACTGGGCGACAGCGGCAACGCCCCGGCACGCCCGCATTTCGCCGAGTTCATGGTGCGCGCAGGCTTCGTCAAGGACCGCGGCGAAGCGTTTCGCAAGTGGCTGGGCGCCGGCAAGCTGGGCGACGTCAAGTTGCACTGGCCGACACTCGAGGAAACCGTCGCCACGCTGCGCCAGTCCAATGCGTGGGTGAGCCTGGCTCATCCCATGCACTACGAACTGACCCGCAGCAAGCGCAGACGGCTGATTGCCGACTATATTCAGGCAGGTGGGCAGGCACTGGAAGTGGTCAATGGGATGATGCCGCCCGAGCAGGTGGGGACGATGTCCATCCTCACCCGTGAGTTCGGCCTGCTGGCAAGCGCTGGCAGTGATTTCCACGGCCCCGGCACCTGGGGCGAGATCGGTGCCTACCGGCCATTGCCTGAGGACTTGCCACCCCTGTGGCGCCGATTCCGACATGAACAGCCTATGGCGGTATGAACAGGACGACTTCGTGAGCCAATTTTTCCAGATTCATCCGGAGAACCCGCAACCACGTTTGATCCGCCAGGCGGTGGAGATCATCCGTAAAGGCGGCGTGGTGGTCTACCCGACCGATTCGGCCTACGCCCTGGGTTGCCAGATCGGCGACAAGGCGGCTATCGAACGGGTGCGGCGCCTGCGCGGCCTGGACAAGTCGCACAACTTCACCCTGATGTGTTGCGACATGTCGCAACTCGGGTTGTATGCCAAGGTCGATACCGGCACCTTCCGCCTGCTCAAGGCCCATGTGCCAGGGCCTTATACCTTCATCCTCAACGGCACCCGCGAGGTGCCGCGCCTGTTGCTGCACGAGAAGCGCCGGACCATCGGCCTGCGTGTGCCGGACCATGCCATTACCCTGGCGCTGCTGGCCGAGCTGGGCGAGCCGTTGATGAGCGTGAGCCTGATCCTGCCGGGCGATAGCGAGCCGATGACTGACCCTTATGAAATCCGCGAACGGCTGGAGCACCATGTCGACCTGGTCATCGACGGCGGTTTCGGTGACCTGAAGGCCTCCACCATCATCGACCTGTCCGGCGACGAGCCTTCGCTGATCCGCGAAGGCTGCGGCGACCCCAGTCCCTTCCTGGCCAACGCGTGAGCCAGGTGGAAGCGCCCGAGGCGCCGGCCGTGGAGGCCGAGACGCCTTTCCAGCTGCAGTTGGCCCTGGTCTATGGCGAAGCCCTGACCGAGTTGCCGGTCGATCTGTACATCCCGCCGGACGCCCTGGAGGTCTTCCTCGAAGCCTTCGAAGGCCCGCTCGACCTGCTGCTGTACCTGATCCGCAAGCAGAACGTCGACATCCTCGATATCCCGGTGGCGGAAATCACCCGCCAGTACATGAGCTATGTCGAGCTGATGAAGAACGTGCGCCTGGAGCTGGCCGCCGAGTACCTGGTGATGGCTGCGATGCTCGCCGAGATCAAATCGCGCATGCTGCTGCCGCGTTCCGCCGAAGTGGAGGAGGACGAGGGCGACCCGCGCGCCGAGCTGATCCGCCGCCTGCAGGAGTACGAGCGCTTCAAGGCCGCCGCCGAGGGCATCGATGAGTTGCCACGAGTTGGTCGCGAGGTGCTGGTGCCGCAGTTGGATGCGCCACAGGCCAAGGTGCGCAAGCTGCTGCCCGATGTCGCCCTGGAAGAGATCCTGTTGTCCATGGCCGAGGTCATGCGCCGCAACGACTTGTTCGAAAGCCACCAGATCACCCGCGAGGCCCTGTCTACTCGCGAGCGCATGAGCCAGGTGCTCGAACGCCTCAAGGGCGGCGAGTTCGTGCCCTTCGTCGAGCTGTTCAGCGCCGAGGAAGGCAAGCTCGGGGTGGTGGTGACCTTCATGGCGATTCTTGAGCTGGTGAAGGAATCGCTGATCGAACTGGTGCAAAATGAGGCTTTCGCCCCGATCCACGTCCGCGCCCGGGCAGAGTGACCTGACGACCCCATGAACCTGAACGAACCCCGTGAACTCGCGTCGCTGATCGAGGCTTTCCTGCTTGCCTCGGGCAAGCCGCAATCCCTGGAGCGCCTGTACGAACTGTTCGAAGAGGCCGAGCGTCCGGCGCCGGCTGTCTTCAAGAAGGCCCTGGAGGTGCTCGGCAAGTCTTGCAATGGCCGCGCCTTCGAGCTCAAGGAGGTGGCCACCGGTTACCGCCTGCAGATCCGCGAAAGCTATGCGCCCTGGGTCGGCCGCCTGTGGGAAGAGCGCCCGCAGCGCTATTCCCGTGCCTTGCTTGAAACCATTGCGCTGATCGCCTATCGCCAGCCCATTACCCGTGGCGAGATCGAGGATGTGCGGGGGGTAGCGGTGAACAGCAACATCATCAAGACCCTGATGGAGCGTGAGTGGATCCGTATCGTCGGTTACCGTGAGGTGCCCGGGCGGCCGGCCATGTTCGCCACCACCAAGGCATTCCTCGATCACTTCAACCTCAAGAGCCTCGATCAGCTCCCGGCGTTGGCCGAGTTGCGCGAGTTGGAGCCAGAGGCGCCACTCGACGACCCGGACGAGGCGCCAGTGCCCGCGCACTTGCAGGCCTTGGCCGATGCCAGCCTGGGCGAGGAGGGTGAAGCGCCAGCGCCGAAGGATGAAACCAGTTTCCGCTCGCTGCTGGTGGAGCTGGATGCGATGGAAGAGGGGCTCAAGACTGATTTCGATGATTTGCGCGAAGAGCCTGAAGCGCAAGCCAAGCTGGAGCCCTGATGCTCATGTGTCTGCTGCGCCGGCCTCTTCGCGGGTGAACCCGCTCCCACAGGGGATGCGGGCCCCTGTGGGAGCGGGTTTACCCGCGAAGAGGCCATGCAGTGCCATCTGGCAGAAAACGCCCCTCAACCTCAAAAAACAGCCTACCCTCCAGTGCGTTCCCGCGCCGAACCGCGTATGATGCGCGCCCCTTTGGCGCATCCGTCGCCAAAAACCGCTTTCACTAATACACCGGGAGGTGCCCAGATGAGTGAGCAAGACCTGCAGGACCAACAACCCACCCCTCCGTCCGGCGAAAAGCTGCAGAAAGTGCTGGCGCGCATCGGCGTGGGCTCGCGTCGTGACGTCGAGGCCTGGATCGCCCAGGGCCGTATCAAGGTCAACGGTGTCGAGGCCACCCTGGGCCTTCGCGTCGACCTGCACGACGCCATCACCGTCGACGGCAAGCTGATCAAGCGCGTCGAGGCCGCCGAAGCGACCCGCCGCGTGATCATGTACAACAAGCCCGACGGCGAAATCTGCACCCGTGACGACCCGGAAGGCCGCCCGACCGTGTTCGACCGCCTGCCGCGTCCGAAAGAGGGCCGTTGGATCAACATCGGCCGCCTGGACATCAACACCACCGGCCTGCTGCTGTTCACCACCGACGGTGAACTGGCCAACCGCCTGATGCACCCGTCCTACGAGATGGACCGCGAGTACGCCGTGCGCGTGCGTGGTGAGGTCGACGACGACATGGTCGAGCGCCTCAAGGCTGGCGTGATGCTCGAGGATGGCCCGGCCAAGTTCACCGACATCCAGAAGGCTCCGGGCGGTGAAGGCTTCAACCACTGGTACCACTGCGTGGTGATGGAAGGCCGTAACCGCGAAGTGCGTCGCCTGTGGGAGTCGCAAGGCGTGGTGGTCAGCCGCCTGAAGCGCGTGCGTTTCGGCCCGGTGTTCCTCAACTCCGACCTGCCGATGGGCCGCTGGCGCGAAATGAGCCAGGGCGAGATCGATATCCTGGCCGCCGAAGTGGGTCTGCAGCCGGTGGCACTGCCAACGCTGAACCTCAAGGCCAAGGACAAGATGGAGCGCATGCAGCGCAAGTCGACCCGCCCATTGGGTCGTGGCGAGCGTGTGCGCACCCTGCGTCCGGCCGGTGAAGGTCAGGCCGAGCGCCCTGCGCGTGCGCCGCGTGAAGAGGCTGCGCCGCGCAAAGGCAACCGTGGCAGCGCGGTGGCCGAGCGTCCGAGTGAGATGCGCAAGCGTCCCGCCCGCCCGGACGGCGACAAGCCGGCCGGCCGTGGTCGTGGCAAGCCGCGTGGCTGATCGGCCCGTGTAGCGAAAGAGCCAGCCTTCGGGCTGGCTTTTTTGTGCCCGCGAATTGGCACGGGCTCTGTAGGAGCAACAGTCTTGCTCAACTGCTAAAGCTAGCGCGATCTTGTGGGAGCGGGCTTGCCCCGCGAATACGGGCGAAGCCCGTGCCATCCTGCGCGACCCTTTCGCGGCGCAAGGCCGCTCCTACAGGTGTAGGGCTGTAAACTGGCCCAAATAACTGATTCAAAAGAAATTTCTTTAGGTTTTGGAAAGTTTTCGAACCGCCTTGTAAAGAAAACTGTACGAATCGTGGCAAAATTCCCGGCCAAACCCGATTTTTCCTACCGCTGTAAACAGAACTTGCCGCGCCCGCCGTTCCAGAGCCATCCGCCCTCGATTCGCCCCCTTGTCCAAACCCCGCCCGCACGTTGATATAGCGCCATTGCCGTGTGCAACGCCTGGCCAAAGAGCCCGGTAACAGAACAACAAATGGAGGCGCCATGTACGCCGATCACTCCGCCTTTTCAGGCCTTCGCCCCAGGACCGCTGCGTTTTTTCCACAGGAAACGATGCAACGCGTTGACGCCTGCGCGTTTGCAGGGGTATACAATGCGCCGCGTTTTACCTGTGACCCCCTTGCGTACCGCGCACTCTTGCTGACACCCGGTTGATTCGCCCTGGGCCCTGCCCATCGCGACAGACCCGTCCAAGAACCCAAGGTAACCACCTTGCCCATTCCGCTGCGCCACGAGCGCGGTGGGTCCGATTCCGTCACAGATAAAAACAAGCAGGTGACTTCGTTCATGAGTGGACATACCTCACAGTCCGGCGAGCTCAAGCGTGGCTTGAAGAACCGCCATATCCAGCTGATCGCCCTGGGCGGCGCCATCGGCACCGGATTGTTCCTCGGCTCGGCCGGCGTGATGAAATCCGCGGGTCCGTCGATGATCCTCGGCTACGCCATCTGCGGCTTCATTGCCTTCATGATCATGCGCCAGCTGGGCGAGATGATCGTCGAGGAGCCGGTGGCCGGCTCCTTCAGCCACTTCGCGCACAAGTACTGGGGCGGTTTCGCCGGCTTCCTGTCGGGCTGGAACTGCTGGGTGCTGTACATCCTGGTCGGCATGTCGGAACTGTCGGCGGTGGGCAAGTACGTCCATTACTGGTGGCCGGAGATCCCGACCTGGGTCACCGCGGCAGGCTTCTTCCTGCTGATCAACGCCATCAACCTGATGAACGTTAAGTTCTTCGGCGAGGCCGAGTTCTGGTTCGCCATCATCAAGGTGGCCGCCATCGTCGGCATGATCGGCCTGGGTGCCTACCTGCTGACCAGCGGTAGCGGTGGCCCTGAGGCTACGGTCACCAACCTGTGGGCCCATGGCGGCTTCTTCCCCAATGGGGTCAGCGGCCTGGTGATGGCCCTGGCGTTCATCATGTTCTCCTTCGGTGGCCTGGAAATGCTCGGCTTCACCGCTGCCGAGGCCGACAAGCCGAAGACCGTGATCCCCAAGGCCATCAACCAGGTCATCTACCGTATCCTGATTTTCTACGTCGGTGCCCTGGTGGTACTGCTGTCGCTGACGCCGTGGGACACCCTGGTCGCCAGCATCGACGCCTCCGGTGGCAGCTATGGCAGCAGCCCGTTCGTCCAGGTGTTCTCGTTGCTGGGCAGTGACGTGGCCGCGCATCTGCTGAACTTCGTGGTCCTGACCGCGGCACTGTCGGTGTACAACAGCGGCACCTACTGCAATGCCCGTATGCTCCTGGGCATGGCCGAGCAGGGCGATGCCCCGGCGGCCCTGGCCAAGGTGGACAAGCGCGGTGTGCCGGTGCGTTCGATCCTGGTGTCGGCGGCCGTGACCCTGATCGCGGTGCTGCTCAACTACCTGATGCCGCAGAATGCCCTGGAGCTGCTGATGTCGCTGGTGGTAGCGACCCTGGTGATCAACTGGGCGATGATCAGCTACTCGCACCTGAAGTTCCGCCAGCACCTCGACCGTACCGGCCAGAAGCCGCTGTTCAAGGCGCTGTGGTACCCCTACGGCAACTATGTGGTGTTGGCGTTCGTGGTGCTGATCCTGGGCATCATGCTGCAGATCCCGGGCATTCAGGTGTCGGTGTATGCGATGCCGGTATGGCTGGTGGTGATGTATGTGGCCTATATGCTCAAGAGCAAGCGTGGGTCGCAGGCCAACGGTGCGGCTGGCACTGTTGCCAAGTAAGCGCTGAGGCTGGTTGAAGAAACCCGATGCCGGGAGACTGGCATCGGGTTTTTTGTTGTTGGCGCTGACGCCATCGCGGGGCAAGCCCGCTCCCGCGAGGCTTTGAGCTGTGCGGCTTCTGTGGGAGCGGGCTTGCCCCGCGATGGCGTCGGTATTGGTGCTGGATGACTCAGATCTGTTCCAGCAACCAGCCACGAAACGCCCGCAATGAGGGTAATGCCTCATTCCTCGGCGGATAGATCAGGTAATAGCTGCGCTGGCTGGCGAACGGCACGCCTGGGCTGAACAGCTCGCCACTGGCCAGTTCCTCGGCTACCAGAATCCTGGGCACCAGGCCGATCCCTATCCCCGCCCGTACCGCCTGGATCAGGTGCGACGTCAGCTCGAAGCTCGGCCCCAGGCGCATCGCGCGGTGGGGCAGGGCGTGGTGGGAGAACCATTCACCCCAGGCGTGGGGGTTGTTGGCAACGTTGAGCAGCACCTCTTCGCTGATCCGCGCCGGGTTCCAGTGTTGGCCATCACGAGCGCTTTCCGGTGGCAGGATCACCACCAGTTCCTCGGCATGCAGGCGATGGCAGATCAGCCCCGGCAAGTCGTGGCTGGCCACGCCGATGGCCGCGTCGATCTCACTGGTGTCGAAATTGATCGCTTCGATACGTGAATGAATATGCACCAGCATCCCCGGGTGGGCACTGTAGAAGGCATGCAGGCGTGGCAGCAGCCATTTCGAGCCGAAGGTCGGCAGGGTAGCCAGGCGCAGGGTGCCGACCCCGGACTGATAGGCCAGCGCCTGCAATGTGGCGCTGCGGATGCGCCCCAACGCCTCGCTCAGCTCGCGCTGGTACAGGCGCCCGACATCGGTAAGCAGTACCTGGCGGCCCTCGCGGCGGAACAGGGTAAGCCCCAGTTGTTGCTCCAGCGCCTGCACCTGGCGGCTCACCGCGCTTTGCGTAAGCGAAAGCTCCGCGGCGGCGCGGGTGTAGCTTTCGTGCCGGGCGGCGGCCTCGAATGCCAGCAGCAGCGACATCGATGGGGTGAGGTGGCGGTAATTCATTCATAAAACTCATTGATAGCGGCAGGAATATCCGTTTGCCCCTGGCGCGAAACTACAGGAACATTGGCTCATTCGTCATCCGCTTGAGTGTCATTCATACCGGATGAACAGGAAATGCTCATAATCGTGGGAGCGGGCTTGCCCCGCGATGGCTTCAAGCCTGCTCCCCCGATGACAACTGCGTCGCGCCTGAAACCGTGAACAAGTCCATATCAAGAGGCCATCCAACGATGATCGCCCAGCTGCTGCCCCGTGCGCCTGCCGCCAACTACCCCGAATTCCTCGAAGCCCTGAAAAACAGTGGCTTCCGTGGCCAGATCAGTGCCGACTACGGTACCCGTACCGTGCTGGCCACCGACAACTCGATCTACCAGCGCCTGCCCCAGGCGGCGGTGTTCCCGCTGGACGCCGACGATGTGGCGCGGGTCGCCACGCTGATGGCCGAATCGCGCTTTCATGGCATCAAGCTCACCCCGCGCGGTGGCGGTACCGGCACCAACGGCCAGTCGCTGACCGATGGCATCGTCGTCGACCTGTCGCGGCACATGAACAAGATCCTCGAAATCAACGTCGAGGAGCGCTGGGTGCGGGTGCAGGCCGGCACGGTCAAGGACCAGCTCAACGCCGCGCTCAAGCCCCACGGGCTGTTCTTCGCCCCCGAGCTGTCCACCTCCAACCGCGCCACCGTGGGCGGCATGATCAACACCGACGCCAGCGGCCAGGGCAGTTGCACCTACGGCAAGACCCGCGACCACGTGCTCGAGCTGCACAGCGTGCTGCTCGGTGGCGAACGCCTGCACAGCCTGCCGATTGACGATGCCACGCTGGAACAAGCCTGCGCGGCGCCCGGCCGGGTGGGCGAGGTTTACCGCATGGCCCGCGAGATCCAGGAAACCCAGGGCGAGCTGATCGAAAGCACCTTCCCCAAGCTCAACCGCTGCCTGACCGGCTACGACCTGGCGCACCTGCGCGACGAGCAGGGCCGTTTCAACCTCAATAGCGTGCTGTGCGGCGCCGAGGGCTCGCTGGGCTACGTGGTCGAAGCCAAGCTCAACGTGCTGCCGATCCCCAAGTACGCCGTGCTGGTCAACGTGCGCTACACCAGCTTCATGGACGCCCTGCGCGACGCCAATGCCCTGATGGCGCACAAGCCGCTGTCGATCGAAACCGTCGACTCCAAGGTGCTGATGCTGGCGATGAAGGACATCGTCTGGCACAGCGTCGCCGAATACTTCCCGGCCGACCCCGAGCGCCCGACCCTGGGCATCAACCTGGTGGAGTTCTGCGGTGACGAACCTGATGAGGTCAATGCCCGGGTCCAGGCCTTCGTCGCGCACCTGCAGGCCGACAAGGGTGTCGAGCGCCTGGGCCACACCCTGGCCGAAGGTGCCGAGGCGGTAACCCGGGTGTACGTGATGCGCAAGCGTTCGGTGGGCCTGCTGGGCAACGTCGAAGGCGAAGTGCGTCCGCAGCCGTTCGTCGAAGACACCGCCGTGCCCCCGGAGCAGTTGGCCGATTACATTGCCGACTTCCGCGCGCTGCTGGATGGCTATGGCCTGGCCTACGGCATGTTCGGCCACGTCGATGCCGGCGTGCTGCACGTGCGCCCGGCGCTGGACATGAAAGACCCGGCCCAGGCCGCGCTGGTCAAGCCGATCTCCGATGCGGTGGCGGCGCTGACCAAGAGCTACGGCGGCCTGCTGTGGGGCGAGCATGGCAAGGGCCTGCGCTCGGAATACGTGCCGGAGTACTTCGGCGAGCTGTACCCGGCCTTGCAGCGCCTGAAGGGCGCGTTCGACCCGCACAACCAGCTCAACCCCGGCAAGATCTGCACCCCGCCGGACAGCGCCGAGGGCCTGACCCCGGTCGATGGCGTGACCCTGCGCGGCGACCTTGACCGGACCATCGACGAGCGCGTCTGGCAGGACTTCGGCAGCGCCGTGCACTGCAACGGCAACGGCGCCTGCTACAACTACGACCCCAACGACGCCATGTGCCCGTCGTGGAAGGCCACCCGTGAACGCCAGCACTCGCCCAAGGGCCGTGCTTCGCTGATCCGCGAGTGGCTGCGCCTGCAGGGCGAGGCCAACATCGACGTGCTGGCCGCCGCACAGCGCAAGGCCTCCTGGCTCAAGGGGCTGCCGGCGCGGCTGCGCAACCGCCGTGCGCAGCAGCAGGGGCAGCAAGACTTCTCCCACGAGGTGTACGACGCCATGGCCGGCTGCCTGGCGTGCAAGTCCTGCGCGGGGCAGTGCCCGATCAAGGTCAACGTGCCGGACTTCCGCTCGCGCTTCCTCGAGCTGTACCACGGCCGCTATCAGCGCCCGCTGCGCGATTACCTGATCGGTTCGCTGGAGTTCAGCATTCCGTACCTGGCCCACGCCCCAGGCCTGTACAACGCGGTGATGGGCTCGAAATGGGTGAGCAAGCTGCTGGCCGACCAGGTAGGCATGGTCGACAGCCCGCTGATCAGCCGCTTCAACTTCCAGGCCACCTTGACCCGTTGCCGCGTGCAGGTGGCCAGCGTGCCGGCCCTGCGCGAGCTGACCCCGGCCCAGCGCGAGCGCAGCATCGTGCTGGTGCAGGATGCCTTTACCCGCTACTTCGAGACGCCGCTGCTGGCCTCGTTCATCGAGCTGGCCCATCGCCTGGGGCACAAGGTGTTCCTCGCGCCCTACAGCGCCAACGGCAAACCGCTGCATGTGCAGGGCTTCCTCGGTGCCTTCGCCAAGGCGGCCATCCGCAACGGTACCCAGCTCAAGGCCCTGGCCGACTGCGGCGTGCCGCTGGTGGGGCTGGACCCGGCGATGACCCTGGTGTATCGCCAGGAGTACCAGAAGGTCGACGGCCTGGAGGGCTGCCCGCAAGTGCTGCTGCCCCAGGAATGGCTGATGGACGTGCTGCCCGAGCAGGCGCCGGCCAAGGCGGGCAGCTTCCGCCTGATGGCCCACTGCACCGAGAAGACCAATGTGCCGGCCAGTACCAAGCAGTGGGAGCAGGTGTTCGCGCGGATGGGTCTGAAGCTGGTCACCGAGGCCACGGGGTGCTGTGGCATGTCGGGGACCTATGGGCACGAGGCGCGTAACCAGCAAACCTCGAAGACCATCTTCGAGCAGTCCTGGGCGACCAAGCTGGACAAGGACGGCGAGGCGTTGGCGACCGGTTATTCGTGCCGCAGCCAGGTCAAGCGCATGACCGAGAAGCAGTTGCGCCACCCGCTGGAGGTGGTGCTGCAGTTCGCCCAGCGCTGACCGGCGCTAATCCTGCACCGGCCTCTTCGCGGGTAAACCCGCTCCCACAGGAATTCGCTTTTCTCAAGAAAGGCGCAGTCCCTGTGGGAGCGGGTTTACCCGCGAATAGGCCGGTGCAGGTTTGTACCGTTCAGTTGTTCTGGCGCATCCGCCGCGCCTGGCGGTACAGATACAGGCTCAACACCAGCCCGCACGCCGACGCCCCTGCCGCAAACAGGAACATCGAGGCAAAACCGAACCCCGCCGCCACCGCGCCCACCAGCGGCCCGGTAATCCCCAGCGACAGGTCGATGAACAGCGAGTAGGCCCCCACCGCCGCGCCGCGGTTGGCCGCCGATACCTGGTTCACCGCCTCGACGCCCAGCGCCGGGAACACCAGGGAGAAGCCGAAACCACTGAGCGCCGCGCCGGCCAGGGCCATCTCGGCGCTCGGTGCCAACCACAGCATCAGCAACCCAAGGGTCTCCACCGACAAGCAAACGATTGCCACGCGAAAACCACCCAGCCGGTTGATCATGTTGCCGAACAGCAACCGCGCACTGATGAAGCTGGCGCCGAACAGGCTCAGGGTCAGCGCCGCGTTGGGCCAGTCGCGGCTGGCGTAGTACAGGGTGATGAACGTGGCGATGGTGCCGAAGCCGATCGAGCCCAGGGCCAGCCCCGAGCCATGGGGGAACACCTTGCCCAGCACTTGCAGGAACGGCAGGCGCACCCCGCTGACCACAGGCGCAGCGCGCTTGGGCCAGGCCAGCAGCAGACCGAGTACACCCAGCAGGATGATGCTCGCGCCCATGCTCCACAGTCCCAGGTGCTTGACCATCAGCACCCCGAGCGGCGCGCCGATGGCCAGTGCGCCATAGCTGGCGATGCCGTTCCAGGAAATCACCTTGGCGGTGTTGCCCGCGCCGACCCGGCCGATGCCCCAGCCAATCGAACCCGAGCCCACCAGGCTCTCCGCGCTGCCCAGTACCAGGCGGCCGATCAGCAGGCAGGCCAGGCTCAGCCATGGCCAGGGTGTGAGGAAGTGGCAGGCGAGCATGAACACGCCGCTCAGGCCGCAGCCGGTCAGGCCCCACATCACGGCTTTCTTGCTGCCGAGGTTGTCGATGATGCGGCTGGCGGTGGGGCGGCTGAGCAACGTGGCCAGGTACTGCACACTGATCACCAGGCCGGCGATGACGGCGCTGAAGCCCAGTTGGTTGTGCACATAGCCCGGCAACACGGCCAGGGGGATGCCGATGTTCAGGTAGCCGATGAAGGTGAAGAGGACGATGGAGACGACTTGCAGGGTGACCGCAAGGGGGCGGGGTGAATCGGGCATGGGGCCTTCAGTGGGTAGAGGTTCTGGACGGTGTGAAAACGCGATGGCGGGGAGTTTCCCACAGGCCAGCCGTTTTCACACTGTCGGGGTCTGCGCGGTTATTCCTGGTCAGCGCTGGATTGATCGTCACCGTGCGGTTCGACGGCAGGCGTCGGTTCGGCGTGGGCGGCAACGGATTGCTCTTCGGGGTTCAGGCTTGGGAAGGGAAGATTCGGGATTTCATGCATCTCGTCGTTCCTCGCAAGTGTGAGTGAAAAGACTGCGCGTGGCGCGTGTGTGGCTTCGAAAAGCAGGGGCAGGATACAGCAGTGAGGATGACAGTTTGAGATTTTTCCGCCCCGCGGGTCGGTTTTTATGGGCGGATATCGGCCAGGATGGCGAAGCGCCGCCAAGTCAAGGCGGCGCTTCGGTGCAGCGGAGGGTCAGGCGATCAATTTTCGGCGCAGGGTAAGAATGGTCTGTGAGTCGAGGTCCAGCCCTGTGGCCAGATAGCGTTGCATGTCGCCGTAGCGGGAGTGGACTTCGTCAAGGCCTGCTTGCAGATAGCTGGCATCCACCGTCATGCCGGGTGCGTACAAGGCGGCCATGGCCGGGGGCAGTGTGGCCAGCTTGCGTGCCACTCGCTCGGCGGTATAGGCATTGGTGGCCAGGTAGTCGCCCATGATCGTGGCATCGTCGGCACCCGCAATGCTCTGCAGAAGGGCTGCGACCCACCCGGTCCTGTCCTTGCCGGAAGCGCAGTGAAAGATTGCCGGGCCATCGCATCGGGCGAGTTCGGTGAGCAGCGTGCCGAGCTTCTCCCGAACCTGCGGATTGGCGACGAATGCTTTGTTGGCGCCTTGCATCAGCGCTACCACATCGGCGGGACTTTCGATTTTCAGCTCTTCGGCTTCTGGGCCGGTCATGTGGCTTTTCAGGACGTCGATCTGCCTGTAGGCGGCGCCGTCCGGCAGCAGGTCGGGCTCGTTGGCGATCTCATTGGTAGTGCGCAGATCGAAAACATGGGAGATGCCCAGGCTGCTCATGGCCTGCCAGTCCTCGTCATTGGTGGTGAGTGCATTGGCGCGATAGAACATGCCGGGCCTCATCGGCCCGTTGCTGGTCTGGTAGGCGTGGTGGGTGCCGGCGACGTCGCGAAAGTTGTCTACGCTGCCAAACCTCGGGGTATTCAGGTAAGTGGCTTCGATGCCTTGGAGTGTTTGGGGCAGGGTGCTGTGCAAAAACATGTGTAGCCTCGTCATCACTGGATTGAAGAGGCTAGGTTGCCGGGCGCGGAGTGACCGCAAGAGAGGTAATAACGGTGTGCTTCGATAGGAAAAATCGACGTGGATAGAAGGAGCGTTCTTGAAGGAGGGGTGTGTTTCCCTGCTTGAAACAAGGGCACCGCGTCAGCGGTGCCCTTGTTTTCAGTTACTGCGGCAGGCGTCGGCGATAGCTGCTGCCAACTGCTCCAGGCGCTGGGTATCCGCGCCGGCGATGTTCGCCCGGCCGGTGCCGACCATGTATACGCTGTGCTTTTCCCGCAGCAGGCGTACCTGTTGCGGATTCAGCCCGGTATACGAGAACATCCCGCGTTGCGCGGCAATGTGCGCGAAGCGCTCGGCCAAGCCGTGTGGCGCAAGAGCCTGCACCAGGCCCTCACGAAGCTCGGCGATGCGCTGGCGCATGGCGTCGACTTCTTCGACCCACAGCGCCTTGAGCGCCGGATCGCCGAGAATCTCGGCTACCACCGCGGCGCCGTGGTCCGGTGGCGTCGACCACAGGTTGCGGGCAAGCAGCGCCAGCTGGCTGCGCACGTCCTGCAGTTTCTCGGCGTCGTGGCTGCACACCAGCAGGGCGCCGGTGCGGTCGCGATACAGGCCGAAGTTCTTCGAGCAGGAGCTGGTGATCAGCAGTTCCGGCAGTTCGGCGGCGAACAGGCGCACCGCCCAGGCGTCTTGTTCCAGGCCATCGCCGAAACCCTGGTAGGCGAAGTCGATCAGCGGCAGCAGGTTGCGCCGCTTGACGATCTCCAGCACCGCGCGCCAATCGTCCTGGCCCAGGTCGAAACCGGTGGGGTTGTGGCAGCAGGCGTGCAGCAGTACCACATCGCCGTGCGGCGCCTGCTCCAGGGCGGCGAGCATGCCGGCGACGTCCAGGCGATTGTCCGCGCCCACATAGGGGTAGTGCGACACCTTCAGGCCAGCGCCGGCAAAGATCGTCTCGTGGATCGGCCAGGTCGGGTCACTCAGCCACAGACCGCGGCCCGGCAGGCAGTGGGCGATGAATTCCGCCGCCAGGCGCAGTGCGCCGGTGCCACCCGGGGTCTGGGTGGCGCCGGCGCGCTGGCTGGCCAGCAGCGGCGAAGCGTTGCCCAGCACCAGTTCGCTGATCAGGCGGCCAAAGGCTGCGTCGCCGTGGCCGCCGATGTAGCTTTTGCTGGCTTGCTGGGCGATCAGGCGTTGTTCGGCCTGTTTGACCGCCGAAGGGATCGGCGTCAGGCCCTGGGCGTCCTTGAACACACCGACACCCAGGTCGAACTTGGCCGGATTGTCATCGCGCGCGTAGGCCTCCATCAGCCCGAGGATCGGGTCGCCAGGGACCCGTCCGATCGCCGCGAAGTGCATCACTTGCGCCCTTCGGCGGTCTCGGCGACCTTGTCGGTGCGCGCGCACATGATGAAATCGTTGCGGTGCAGGCCTTTGATCGAGTGGCTCCACCAGGTCACGGTGACCTTGCCCCACTCGGTCATCAGGCCAGGGTGGTGGCCTTCGGCTTCGGCGATTTCACCCACGGCGTTGGTGAAGGCCAGGGCGTGCTTGAAGTTCTTGAACAGGAATACGCGCTCGAGCTCCATGTGGCCGTCGCGCACTTCGATGTTCCAGTCCGGGATCTCGCGGATCAGTACCGCCAATTCTTCGTCGGAGACTTTCGGTGCATCGGCGCGGCAGGCTTCGCAGTGGGCTTGGTTCAAGGCATTCATGGTGAGTATTTTCCGTTTTGAGTTGTTATCGACGAAGGCGGCTCAGGCGGCGGCCTTGGGTGGAAACTTCGGTGCGTGCAGGCCCAGCTGCATGGCTTGGTGGACCATGGCCATGATGTCTTCGTGGGCCAGGTCGAACAGGCGCTTCATGTTCGGCAGGACGAAGTACAGGGGCTGCAGGATGTCGATGCGGTACGGCGTGCGCATGGCTTCGATCGGGTCGAAGGCCTGGTGCTCGGGCTCGCCGGACAGGCTGTAGACGGTCTCTTTCGGCGAGGAGAGGATGCCGCCGCCGTAGATCTTGCGACCTTGCGGGGTTTCCATCAGGCCGAATTCGATGGTCATCCAGTAAAGCCGCGCCAGGTAAACGCGCTGTTCCTTGGTGGCCGCCAGGCCCAGCTTGCCGTAGGTGTGGGTGAACTCGGCAAAGAACGGGTTGGTCAGCAGCGGGCAGTGGCCGAAGATCTCGTGGAAGATGTCGGGCTCTTGCAGGTAGTCGAGTTCTTCCGGGGTGCGGATGAAGGTGGCGACCGGGAAGCGCTTGCTGGCCAGCAGTTCGAAGAAGGTCTGGAAAGGGATCAATGCCGGCACGCGGGCAACCTGCCAGCCGGTGGTGGCGCCGAGCACCTTGTTGACTTCGCCCAGCTGCGGGATGCGGTCATGGGGCAGCTTGAGCTGCTCGATGCCGTCCAGGTATTCCTGGCAGGCCCGGCCTTCGATGACTTTCAGCTGGCGGGTAATCAGGGTGTTCCACACCGCGTGCTCTTGCTGCGGGTAGTCGATAAACCCTTGCGCATCGGGCTCGCGGGCCACGTATTGCGTCTGTTTCATGCGGCGCTCCTGGTGAGGGCTTTCTTGTTATGTGCAGGACATGCATTAGGAATATCCCTACATCCGCCACTTTGCACGGGGTCGCGGGCTGCCATCGGGCCTGTGCGGTGTCGGTTTTTGTAACGATTATTTTACAAAAGCCCTGTCATCCCGGAAAATCACGCACATCGAGCTGGCCATCAAGTGGATTTTGTCAGCTTATCTTTACGACTTTTCCGCGTGCCGAAGAAAAACTTCGGCCGCTTCGAGAGCTTTCATGCGTATCAAAGTGCACTGCCAGAACCGTATCGGGATCCTGCGCGACATCCTCAACCTGTTGGTGGAGTACGGCATCAACGTGCTGCGCGGCGAGGTGGGGGGCGATCATGGCAACGCCATCTATCTGCACTGCCCGAACCTGATCAACATTCAGTTCCAGGCCTTGCGGCCGAAGTTCGAAGCGATTGCCGGGGTGTTCGGGGTCAAGCGGGTCGGGTTGATGCCCAGCGAGCGCCGGCACATGGAGCTCAATGCCTTGCTCGGGGCGCTGGACTTCCCGGTGCTGTCCATCGACATGGGCGGCAGCATCGTCGCCGCCAACCGCGGCGCGGCGCAGTTGCTCGGGGTGCGGGTTGATGAAGTGCCGGGCCTGCCGCTTTCGCGCTATGTCGAGGACTTCGACCTGCCGGAGCTGGTGCGCGCCAACAAGTCGCGCATCAACGGCCTGCGCATCAAGGTCAAAGGTGACGTGTTCCTGGCCGACATCGCGCCGCTGCAGTCGGAACACGACGAAAGCGAGGCGCTGGCCGGCGCGGTATTGACCCTGCACCGCGCCGACCGCATCGGCGAGCGCATCTATAACGTGCGCAAACAGGAATTGCGTGGATTCGACAGCATCTTCCAGAGCTCGCGCGTGATGGCTGCAGTGGTGCGTGAGGCCCGGCGCATGGCGCCGTTGGATGCGCCGCTGCTGATCGAGGGCGAGACCGGCACCGGCAAGGAGTTGCTGGCCCGCGCCTGTCACCTGGCCAGCCCGCGTGGCCAGGCGCCATTGATGGCGCTCAACTGCGCCGGCCTGCCGGAGTCGATGGCCGAAACCGAACTGTTCGGTTATGGGCCCGGGGCGTTCGAGGGCGCGCGTGCCGAAGGCAAGCTCGGGCTGCTGGAGCTGACCGCAGGCGGCACCTTGTTCCTCGACGGGGTCGGGGAGATGAGCCCGCGTCTGCAGGTGAAGCTGCTGCGCTTCCTGCAGGACGGTTGCTTCCGCCGGGTGGGCAGCGATGAGGAGGTTTACCTGGACGTACGGGTGATCTGTGCCACCCAGGTCGATCTGTCCGAGCTGTGTGCCCGGGGGGAATTCCGCCAGGACCTCTACCACCGGCTCAACGTGCTATCGCTGCACATCCCGCCGCTGCGCGAGTGCATGGATGGGCTGGAGGGGTTGGTGCAGCACTTTCTCGACCAGGCCAGTCGGCAGATTGGTTGCCCGATGCCGCGGCTGGCGCCGGCCGCGATGGACAAGCTCAGTCAGTACCATTGGCCGGGCAACGTTCGGCAACTGGAGAACGTATTGTTCCAGGCCGTGTCGCTGTGCGAGGGCGGGGTGGTGAAGAGCGAACATATCCGCTTGCCGGATTATGGTGCGCGCCAACCGTTGGGCGAGTTTTCACTGGACGGTGATCTTGCACAGATTGTCGGGCGTTTTGAAAAGGCGGTACTTGAAAGTTTGATGAGTGAATATTCAAGTAGTCGGGCGTTGGGTAAAAGATTGGGGGTTTCACATACGACGATTGCCAACAAGTTGCGTGATTATTCACTTAACAAGTCGGTAGATTGAGTTCGGGATTTTATAAGTCGTAATACGCATCGCGGGGCAAGCCCGCTCCCACAAAAGCCTGTACAAGGCTCGTGGGAGAGGGCTTGCCCCGCGATGGGCCCCAGTGGGGCCCTAATTCACGGGATCAGCCGTTGGAACAACCGTTGCCCATCACGCGGTATTCGAGAATGTGCTTCTGGCCTTGGGAGTCCTCGTAGGTCATACGGGCCGGCACCACTTCGCAGACATTGGGCACTTCGCTCATGGAAATAACGCGGGCGATGTCCAGGTGCTGCGAATAACTGTACTGTTCAACCGGAATCTGCTCGGCATCTTTTGCCTCGCCGGCCAGTGCCGCGCCGCAAAGACTGCCAAGTACCAATGCCAGTAAAGCTTTCATTTTCTATTTACCTGTCTAAGGTCGTGAGGGGGCACGCGGCGCTTGTGGCGCCGCGAGTACAACGGTTGTTCAACTATCAGGATGAGGTGCGGATCAACTTTGCCTTCGTGGGGGCTGTAACCAGAAGTTAATCGCGTTGCCGTTGCTGGCGAGTTGAATTTTAGGAGGGTGGCCGCAGCCGAAACAGATGGGGTTTTGATAAAGTCTTTTGACAGAATCTGTAACAATCCCTTGGCAGCATGCTCCGGTTTTTCTCGTGGATGGCTGTGTGCCATGAGTTAGAGCGGTCGAGCCTGATGGGGCGGTCTTCGCTGGGGCGCGTTACTACCAACGTCGAATGGCTTTTGCCGCTCTGGTACAGTTACAAACGGTTCCATACAAAAACAACTATTACACCGAGGTAACACAGATGAGTGCGGCTCCACTGTATCCCGTTCGTCCCGAGGTTGCGGCCACTACCCTGACCGACGAGGCCACCTACAAGGCCATGTACCAGCAGTCTGTGATCAACCCGGACGGCTTCTGGCGCGAGCAGGCCCAGCGCCTGGACTGGATCAAGCCCTTCACCAAGGTCAAGCAGACCTCGTTCGACGACCACCATGTCGATATCAAGTGGTTCGCCGACGGCACTCTGAACGTTTCCTCCAACTGCCTGGACCGCCACCTCGAAGAGCGCGGCGACCAGTTGGCGATCATCTGGGAGGGCGACGACCCTTCCGAGCACCGCAACATTACCTACCGCGAGCTCCACGAGCAGGTCTGCAAGTTCGCCAACGCCCTGCGTGGCCAGGACGTGCACCGTGGTGACGTGGTCACCATCTATATGCCGATGATCCCCGAGGCGGTGGTGGCCATGCTGGCCTGTGCCCGTATCGGCGCGATCCACTCGGTGGTGTTCGGTGGCTTCTCGCCGGAGGCCCTGGCCGGGCGCATCATCGACTGCAAGTCGAAAGTGGTGATCACCGCAGACGAAGGCGTGCGCGGCGGCCGTCGTACCCCGCTCAAGGGCAACGTCGACCTGGCCCTGACCAACCCTGAAACCAGCAGCGTACAGAAGATCATCGTGTGCAAGCGCACCGGCGGCGACATCGCCTGGCACCAGCATCGCGACATCTGGTACGAGGACCTGATGAAGGTCGCCTCCAGCCACTGTGCGCCGAAAGAGATGGGGGCCGAAGAAGCACTGTTCATCCTTTATACCTCCGGCTCCACCGGCAAGCCGAAGGGTGTGCTGCACACCACCGGTGGTTACCTGGTGTATGCCGCGCTGACCCATGAGCGGGTGTTCGACTACCGCCCGGGCGAGGTGTACTGGTGCACCGCCGACGTGGGCTGGGTCACTGGCCACAGCTACATTGTCTATGGCCCGCTGGCCAATGGTGCTACCACGCTGCTGTTCGAAGGTGTGCCGAACTACCCGGACATTACTCGCGTGTCGAAGATCGTCGACAAGCACAAGGTCAATATCCTCTACACCGCGCCGACCGCGATCCGCGCCATGATGGCCGAGGGCGAAGCCGCAGTGGCCGGCGCCGACGGTTCCAGCCTGCGCCTGCTGGGTTCGGTGGGCGAGCCGATCAACCCCGAGGCCTGGAACTGGTACTACAAGACCGTCGGCAAGCAGCGCTGCCCGATCGTCGACACCTGGTGGCAGACCGAAACCGGTGGTGTGCTGATCAGTCCGCTGCCGGGCGCCACCGCGCTCAAGCCGGGTTCGGCGACCCGCCCGTTCTTCGGTGTGGTGCCAGCCCTGGTGGACAACCTGGGCAACCTGATCGATGGCGCGGCCGAAGGCAACCTGGTGATTCTCGATTCGTGGCCGGGTCAGTCGCGCTCGCTGTATGGCGACCACGACCGCTTTGTCGACACCTACTTCAAGACTTTCCGTGGCATGTACTTCACCGGTGACGGCGCCCGTCGCGACGAGGATGGCTACTACTGGATCACCGGCCGGGTGGATGACGTGCTGAACGTGTCCGGCCACCGCATGGGCACCGCCGAGATCGAAAGCGCCATGGTTGCCCACCCGAAAGTGGCCGAGGCCGCGGTGGTGGGTGTGCCGCACGACATCAAGGGGCAGGGCATCTATGTCTATGTCACCCTCAATGCTGGCGAGGAATCGAGCGAGCAACTGCGCCTGGAGCTGAAGAACTGGGTGCGCAAGGAGATCGGCCCGATCGCTTCGCCGGACGTGATCCAGTGGGCGCCGGGGCTGCCGAAAACCCGTTCGGGCAAGATCATGCGCCGCATCCTGCGCAAGATTGCCACGGCCGAGTACGACGCGCTGGGTGATATCTCCACCCTGGCCGACCCAGGCGTGGTGCAGCACCTGATCGATACCCACAAGGCGATGAGCCTGGCTTCGGCCTGATCCACCGGATCGCGGGGCAAGCCCGCTCCCACGACCCAAATCTGCGTGGGAGCGGCGGTTCGCCGATGCGACTTGCCCCGCGATTGCTTCCCATCAATGCAAACCCCGCCGGGCAACCGGCGGGGTTTTTGCTTTACTGAATGGACTGTTACCCGACATTCATCGGTAACCGTGGCTGTAGGTGATTTCGCACAGAAATGGGGCTTGTGGAAACATCCCTGACACATCGCGGTGCGATTTTTCAGCCATTTTGTGCAGCGTGGCACGCTGCACTTGCCGGAATACAAGGGTTTGCCAATAATAGGCGCGCTTATTGCTTTGGATATAGGTTATTTCTCTTTTGCTCTTGCATAATCAGCGAGAGCTGTCAATATCGCCCGCCGCGGTTTCAAGCGCTTCTGTAACTAGTTGTCGCTTTGAAGAAATATCGACTACCGGGCTGTCGCTAAAATGCCACTCACTCGCTCGTGGTCTGCGACCTTGGTCGAAACCTGCGCGGCTCGCGTTGTACCCATTCGCATATCGGGCAGCCGTTACACCTGCCTTGTATTGCCCCGTACCGATGGAGTTACCTGATGAAGAAGCTTGCACTGCTTGGCGCCCTGGCGCTTTCCGTGTTTTCCCTGGTATCGCAGGCCGATGAGAAGCCGCTGAAGATCGGTATCGAAGCCGCCTACCCACCCTTCGCCTTCAAGCAACCCGACGGCAGCATCGCCGGCTTCGACTACGACATCGGCAACGCCCTGTGCGAAGAGATGAAAGCCAAGTGCACCTGGGTCGAGCAGGAATTCGATGGCCTGATCCCGGCGCTGAAAGTGCGCAAGATCGACGCCATCCTGTCGTCCATGTCGATCACTGACGATCGCAAGAAGTCGGTCGACTTCACCAAGCGCTACTACCTCACTCCGGCTCGCCTGGTGATGAAGGAAGGTTCCACTGTCAGCGCCAGCCTGGATGAACTCAAGGGCAAGAAGATTGGTGTTCAGCGTGGCTCGATCCACGACCGCTTCGCCAAGGAAGTCCTGGCCCCGAAAGGCGCCACTGTCGTCCCATACGGCACCCAGAACGAAATTTACCTGGACGTGGCGGCCGGTCGCCTCGACGGCACCGTGGCCGACGCCACCCTGCTCGAAGACGGCTTCCTGAAAACCGACGCCGGCAAGGGCTTCGCCTTCGTCGGCCCGTCGTTCACCGATGTGAAGTACTTCGGTGATGGCGTGGGTATCGCCGTGCGCAAGGGTGACGACGCCAACCGTGAGCGCATCAACAAGGCCATCGACGCGATCCGCGCCAACGGCAAGTACAAAGAGATCGAGAAGAAGTACTTCAACTTCGACATCTACGGCCCAGACGCTCAGTAAGACGTCGGGTTTCACCTGTGCAATGGTGCAAACAGCAGAATCTCTGAGGTTTGCACCATTTTTCATTCCCAAGCCCTGAGGAATTGCAATCATGTTGAAAGGCTATGGGGCAGTCATCCTCGATGGGGCGTGGCTGACGCTGCAGCTCGCCCTGTCGTCGATGGCCCTGGCCATCGTCCTCGGCCTGATCGGTGTGGCGCTGCGCTTGTCGCCGGTGCGCTGGTTGGCCTGGCTGGGTGACCTGTATTCCACGGTGATCCGTGGCATCCCTGACCTGGTGTTGATCCTGCTGATCTTCTACGGCGGCCAGGACCTGCTCAACCGGCTGGCGCCGCTGCTGGGCTATGACGACTATATCGACCTGAACCCGCTGGTGGCCGGTATCGGCACCCTGGGCTTCATCTTCGGGGCCTATCTGTCGGAAACCTTCCGCGGCGCCTTCCTGGGCATCCCCAAGGGGCAGGCCGAGGCCGGTGCGGCGTATGGCATGAGCAACCTGCAGGTGTTCTTCCGCATCATGGTGCCGCAGATGATTCGCCTGGCGATCCCGGGTTTCACCAACAACTGGCTGGTGCTGACCAAGGCGACCGCGCTGATTTCGGTGGTCGGCCTGCAGGACATGATGTTCAAGGCCAAGCAGGCGGCCGATGCCACCCGCGAACCCTTCACCTTCTTCCTGGCGGTGGCGGCGCTGTACCTGGTATTGACCAGTGTCTCGCTGCTGGCGTTGAAGTACCTCGAGAAGCGCTACTCGGTTGGCGTCAAGGTGGTTGAACTATGATCTTTGACTACAACGTCATCTGGGAAGCCATGCCGCTGTACCTGGGCGGCCTGCTGACCACGCTGAAGCTGCTGGCGCTTTCGCTGCTGTTCGGCCTGCTGGCGGCCATTCCGCTGGGCTTGATGCGGGTTTCCAAGCAGCCGGTGGTGAACATGACCGCCTGGCTGTACACCTACGTCATTCGCGGCACGCCGATGCTGGTGCAGCTGTTCCTGATCTACTACGGCCTGGCCCAGTTCGAGGCGGTGCGCGAAAGCTTCCTGTGGCCGTGGCTGTCCAGCGCGACCTTCTGCGCCTGCCTGGCGTTTGCCATCAACACCAGCGCCTACACCGCCGAGATCATCGCCGGCAGCCTCAAGGCCACGCCCCATGGCGAGATCGAGGCGGCCAAGGCAGTCGGCATGTCGCGCTTCAAGATGTACCGTCGCATCCTGCTGCCGTCGGCCCTGCGCCGGGCGTTGCCGCAGTACAGCAACGAGGTGATCATGATGCTGCAGACCACCAGCCTGGCGTCGATCGTCACCCTGATCGACATCACCGGTGCCGCGCGCACGGTCAATGCCCAGTACTACCTGCCTTTCGAGGCCTACATCACGGCGGGCGTGTTCTACCTGTGCCTGACCTTCATCCTGGTGCGCCTGTTCAAGATGGCCGAACGCCGCTGGCTCGGCTACCTGGCGCCGCGCAAGCACTGACCGCTCTGTGAGAACCGACAGCATGTACAAACTTCAAATCCAAGACCTGCACAAGCGCTACGGCAGCCACGAGGTGCTCAAGGGCATCTCCCTCGAAGCCAAGGCAGGCGACGTGATCAGCATCATCGGCTCCAGTGGCTCGGGCAAATCGACCTTCCTGCGTTGCATCAACATGCTCGAGCAGCCGCATGCGGGCCGGATCCTGCTCAACAATGAAGAGCTCAAGCTGGTGGCCGGCAAGGACGGCGCGCTCAAGGCCGCCGACCCGAAACAGCTGCAGCGCATGCGTTCGCGCCTGTCGATGGTGTTCCAGCACTTCAACCTGTGGTCGCACATGACTGCGCTGGAGAACGTCATCGAGGCCCCGGTGCACGTGCTGGGCGTGAACAAGAAGGAAGCGCTGGAAAAGGCCGAGCACTACCTGAACAAGGTCGGTGTCGCCCACCGCAAGGACGCATTCCCCGGGCACATGTCCGGCGGCGAGCAGCAGCGTGTGGCCATCGCCCGTGCCCTGGCCATGGAGCCCGAGGTGATGCTGTTCGACGAGCCGACGTCGGCACTGGACCCCGAGCTGGTGGGCGATGTGCTCAAGGTGATGCAGTCGCTGGCCCAGGAAGGCCGCACCATGGTGGTGGTCACCCACGAGATGGGCTTTGCCCGAGAGGTTTCCAACCAGCTGGTATTCCTGCACAAGGGCCTGGTGGAAGAGCGCGGCTGCCCGCGTGAAGTGCTGGTCAATCCGCAGTCCGAGCGACTCAAGCAGTTCCTCTCCGGCAGCCTCAAGTAAAGGCTGCACTTTGCACCATAATGGGGCATGCTGCGCTGCGCGCGCGGCATGCCTTGGCGCCACGAGCGCGAACCTTCCCCTCCAGGTTTCGGACCACGCCCTATGACCACCCAGCGAATCGGATTTCTCATCTGGCCCAGCACCAAGCCGCTGACCCTGGCGTTGGCCGACGAGGTGTTGCAGGTGGCCCAGCGGGTGCATCCGGACGTGGTCTACGAGCTGGTCTACTTGCAGGCCGAGGCCGGGCAGGAGGGCGCCTGGCGCCTGCCGGGCGAGGCCTGGAATGGCCGCTTGGAGGGCTGCCAGAAGTTGTTCCTGCTGGCCGACGAGCCGCCGGCGGCGATCAGTTCGGCGCTGTCGGCCGCACTCAAGCAGCTGGCGCGCAGTGGCTGCATGGTCGGCGGGCTGTCCGCCGGGGTCTATCCGCTGGCGTCGATGGGGCTGCTCGATGGGTACCGCGCTGCGGTGCACTGGCGTTGGCAGGACGATTTTGCCGAGCGGTTCCCCAAGGTGATTGCCACCAGCCACCTGTTCGATTGGGACCGGGATCGCCTGACCGCCTGCGGCGGCATGGCGGTGACCGACCTGTTGCTGGCGGTGCTGGCGCGTGACCACGGCGCCGAACTGGCGGGTGCGGTATCCGAAGAGCTGGTGGTCGAGCGTATTCGTGAAGGTGGTGAGCGCCAGCGTATCCCGCTGCAGAACCGCCTGGGTTCCAGCCATCCGAAGCTCACCCAGGCGGTGCTGCTGATGGAGGCCAATATCGAAGAGCCGCTGACCACCGACGAGATCGCCCAGCATGTGTGCGTGTCCCGTCGCCAGCTGGAGCGGATCTTCAAGCAGTACCTCAACCGGGTGCCGAGCCAGTATTACCTGGAGCTGCGCCTGAACAAGGCGCGGCAGATGCTGATGCAGACCAGCAAGTCGATCATCCAGATCGGCCTGTCGTGCGGGTTCTCCTCCGGGCCGCATTTCTCCAGTGCGTACCGCAACTTCTTTGGCGCCACGCCGCGTGAAGACCGCAACCAGCGGCGCAGCAGCAGCCCGTTCGAGCTGAGCTCGGCGCCGGCCGAGAAAGGCTGAGGTCGCTTGCTCAGCAGGCTCGGTCGATGCGCAGGTTGTGCATGTCCGGGCAGGCGGCGAGGATCCCGAGCGGTTCGTTTAGCAGGCGACGGGCCGTGCGGGCATAGAGTGGCGACCCAATGATGTCTTCGATGGGTTGCTCGGTAATATTGCCGAAAGCGATTTCGGGAAACTGCTTGGTCATTACCACCCGGCCGTCGATGTCGATATCCAGTTTCACGCCCATCTTGTAATAGGGATTTTCCGGCTGGTAGCGGCCCTGGTAATAATCCTGCAGTTGCTGGGGCGCGAGGTTCGGGCTGATCAGCACGGGAATCGTGCTGGGATGAGCCTTGATCCGGGCTATGGCGCCTTTGACCATGTTCAGATAATTGTCATCGAACTGGCCGAGATCGTAGCCGTCGGCCGAATGCGCCTGTTCGCCGTGTTCGGCGCAGAACTGGTTGAACTGTTTTCGGGCGGGCGCGTTGGCGATCCACAGGTGATTGAACACCATCCAGTCCACGCCCAGGGCCTCGCACTCTTCGATGATCGCTTCGCTGTGAAGCATGTTGCTGGCGAGCAGGGTCGATTCAACGCCGACTATCCAATCCAGGCCGTCGCGCTTGGCTTGGGCCAGGCGCCGAATGGCATCGGTGGTCACGGCATGGTAGCCATCGCCGCGTATGGCGTCGTGTACGGCCCTGGGGCCGTCGATCGAGATGAGGAAGGCCAGGCGGTCATGGTAGCGGCTCAAGGTGTCGAAGTGCTTGTCCAGCAGTGTGCCATTGGTGCAGATCACCATGGGGCAGCCCAGTTCTGCCAGGGTTTGCACGAAGCGGGAAAACTGTGGGTGGAGCATGGGTTCACCGCCCGTCAGCACGACTTCGCAAGGGTGTTGGCGGAGGAATTCGAACAGGTGATGGCACTCGTCGAACTCTAGGCGGGTTTTCTTCAGGTTGCGGTGGAAACCCGTGGCGCTGGCGTGGTCTATGCCGTCTTCGCGCCATTGGAAGCACATGGAACAGCGCAAATTGCAGGCGCTGAGCAGTTTCAGGGAAATCTTGGAGATGCCCTCGGTGCTGACCTGGCCGGTGTCTGCAAAGCCCTGGATGGCTGTTTTGAGGCGTTCGGCGCGTTCGATGTAGCGCGCCATGTAGCTGGCATTGCGCTGCAGAAAGCGCTGCCGGGCTGTGTCGCTGGGTACAGGCTGGGTAACTTCAGTGGTCCACATCGGAACGTTTCTCCATGCTCAGTAAGTAAGTGCTGATGGTCTGGGTAGCGTTTGTTGCGATCAGGGCGCGAGCGTTTCTGCTCAGGTGCACACCGCGGCTGGGGAGGCTGTCCAGGGCTTGGTTGAGCTGTTCGGGGGACGTCACGTCCAGCGCGGCGTCGTTATCGAGAAAATGCGCCGCATTGCAGCGTTCGTGCTCGGTGATTGGAGGGGCCAGCAGTAGCGGGCAGCCGTTCTGCGCGGCTTCGCTCAGGGTCAGGCCACCAGGCTTGGTGATGATCGCCCAGGCCTGGGCGTAGAGGGGGGTAAGGCCGGATTGTGTTGTGTGCAGTTGCAGGCGACCTGACTGAACGGCCTGGGCGTGCCGTTGCGCGAGTGTTTCGAGCAGGCCTGGATTGTCGCCGCACAGTGCAGTGACCCTGGTTACGGCGGGATGTGCCAGAGCCGGCTCGAGGCAATCGTAGGCGCTGCCAAGCCCCCATCCGCCACCGCAGACGAGCAGGTGGCCAGGTGAGGGGCGCGGGGTGGCCGGTGTGTGTTCCAGAGGGATGCCGAGTGGCAGCAGCGGTACGTTTCGTGCCCCAAGCCAGTCCAGCGTAGCGTTGTTCAGTCGTTGCGCAGTGATCAGTGCGTCGACCTCGATGCGCCAGCCTGGGGACGTGCAGTAGTCGCCGAGCACGCCCACGACCCGGTACCGCAGCCCAAGTCGGGAGCGCAGGTGCAAGAGAAAAAATGCCGCCAGGTAGCTGGTGGCCACCGCTACGCTGACCTGGCTGAGCGCTTGTCGCGCTTTCGGTGTCGGCCAGTGCAGCACGCTCAGCAGCCGGTACAGCAGGCGGAATCGCCAGGGCTGACGGAACCACAGGCTCAAGTTGTCCTGTTGCCGCTGGCAGTCGCTGCGGTAACGATCCAGCAACCTGTTGTGCAGCCACGCGGGGATGAGTTCGCGCAGCGAAATCACCGAGCTGCAATGCCCCGATGAGGCCAGCTCTGCCTGCAGTCGCCTGGCGATCACCAGTGGCCCGAGCCCGGCTTCGACATGCACCAGTGCAATGGTCGCGCTCACGCTGGGATGTGCCTGGCAGCGAGGCTGTCGCGCATTGCCTGTAGATCGATGAGTTGGATGCACATGTCGCTGCCCTGGCCATAGAAGTCTTTGAGCGTTGCGCTGTCGGTGGCGCCGAGCTTGCTCCAGATGGATTGCATGTTGCTTTTGCCGGGCGATGTGAAGGTTTCCACGTAGCCATGAGTGGCGTCGGTGTGCTGGAGGATGTGCAGGAGCGTGTCGAACTGAATGCGCATTTTCACCAGGCCTGGTAGAGAGCGTGCGGCGATGAAGAATCCGCCCCACACCACGTGCGGGGGGTCGCATCGGCGTTGCAGATAGCCGCACAGGCCAACCCGCTGGCCTTCGATGTGGTACTGGAAATAGCGCCGACCATCATCAATGCCGGCTGCTTGGCAGCGCACGTGGTACTGGCTTGTCGCCAGCGCCTCATGAGCCAGTTCTGTCGGCGCGTTAGCGTGTAGAAATGCCGGCAGTTGATCCAGGGTGAGCGCGCTGCGCTGTAGTCGTCCGGGGTTGGGGCGCGCTGCCATGCGGGCAAAATCGAAGCGCATTTGCTGGGGTCCTTGTAATAGCTTGATACGAGCGGCTGCTCAGTCATGCAGCGGGTAGATATGTTAAGGAGAGGAACTGGGCGCGAGATGTAAGGCGCACGCCCGATCCGTGTAGGGCCTTTCATGGATGTAAAGCAGTGGGGGGCTGGGTTATGCCCTGTGGCGCGCGCTTTGTGGGGGTGCGGGATTTTTTCCATCGGCTGCACAGCGGCGTTAAACTGCGCGATTGCGACAGTGTTTGTCGCATTGCCGAAAACCTGCTGAAAACAGGGTTTTGCGCTGTAACAAGTTGTCGCCTGGCAGCAAGGACAGGCGCCGATCAGTCCTTACAATCCCCCCATCGCTCGCCACTTCCAGGCCAGCGTTCCTCTTCAGGAGACTCAGATGTCCGTTGAGCAAGCCCCGGTGCAACGTGCCGATTTCGACCAGGTCATGGTCCCCAACTATTCTCCGGCGGCCTTCATTCCTGTGCGAGGCGAGGGCTCCCGAGTCTGGGACCAGTCGGGTCGCGAATTGATCGACTTCGCCGGCGGTATCGCCGTCAACGCCCTGGGCCACTGCCACCCGGCGCTGGTCAAGGCGCTGACCGAACAGGCCAACACCCTCTGGCACGTCTCCAACGTGTTCACCAACGAGCCGGCCCTGCGCCTGGCGCACAAACTGGTGGACGCGACCTTTGCCGAGCGTGCGTTCTTCTGCAACTCCGGCGCCGAAGCCAACGAGGCCGCCTTCAAGCTGGCCCGTCGCGTCGCCCATGACCGTTTCGGCCCGGACAAGCACGAAATCATCGCCACGGTTAACAGCTTCCACGGCCGCACCCTGTTCACCGTCAGCGTCGGTGGCCAGCCCAAGTACTCCGACGGTTTCGGCCCGAAGATCACCGGCATCAGCCACGTGGCCTACAACGACCTGGAAGCGCTGAAGGCACAGATTTCCGACAAGACCTGCGCCGTGGTGATCGAGCCGATCCAGGGCGAGAGCGGTGTGGTTCCGGCCGACAAGGCGTACCTGGAAGGCGCCCGCAAGCTGTGTGATGAGCACAACGCCCTGCTGATCTTCGATGAAGTGCAGACCGGCGTCGGCCGTACCGGCTCGCTGTATGCCTACCAGCATTACGGCGTCACCCCGGACATCCTCACCAGCGCCAAGAGCCTGGGCGGCGGCTTCCCGATCGGCGCCATGCTGACCACCAGCGAAATCGCCAAGCACCTGGCCGTCGGCACCCACGGCACCACCTATGGTGGCAACCCGCTGGGCTGCGCCGTCGCCTGCGCAGTGCTGGACGTGATCAATACCCCAGAGACGCTGGCGGGCATCAAGGCCAAGCACGAGCGCTTCAAGACCCGCCTGGAGAAAATTGGCCAGCAAACCGGCCTGTTCACCCAGGTGCGTGGCGTCGGCCTGTTGCTCGGCTGCGTGCTCAGCGACGCCTGGAAAGGCAAGGCCAAGGACATCCTCAACGCCGCCGAGAAGGAAGGCCTGATGGTGCTGCAGGCAGGCCCCGATGTGGTGCGCTTCGCCCCGAGCCTGGTGGTCGAGGATGCCGACATCGACGAAGGCCTGGACCGCTTCGAGCTTGCCGTGGCCAAACTGACCCAGGGCTGATCGCCCGGTAGTCCCTTCGCCCGCCTTGCGCACGATCAGGGCGGGCGAATCCTGAATTTCAATGCGGGCACCTGCTTGCAGGTAGTGGCGCGTGCCCGCTGTTTTCCCGTGCCGATTGATCGGCGCGCTTTCCCGAAAGGAGTGACACCATGCTGGTGATGCGCCCCGCGCAAATGGCTGATCTGAACGAAGTGCAGCGCATGGCTGCCGACAGCCCCATTGGTGTCACCTCGCTGCCGGACGACGCCGGCCGCCTGGGCGACAAGATCGCCGCCTCGGAAACCTCCTTCGCCGCCGAAGTGAGCTTCAATGGCGAAGAGAGCTACTTCTTCGTGCTCGAAGACAGCGCCACCGGCAAGCTGGTCGGCTGCTCGGCCATCGTCGCCTCTGCCGGCTACTCCGAGCCGTTCTACAGCTTCCGCAACGAGACCTTCGTGCATGCCTCGCGCGAGCTGAAGATCCACAACAAGATCCACGTCCTGTCACTGTGCCACGACCTCACCGGCAACAGCCTGCTGACCAGCTTCTATGTGCTGCCGGAGCTGGTGAACAGCGCCTTCGCCGAACTCAATTCCCGAGGCCGTCTGCTGTTCATGGCCGCGCACCCGGAGCGCTTCGCCGAGTCGGTGGTGACCGAAATCGTCGGCTACAGCGACGAGCAGGGCGAGTCGCCGTTCTGGGACGCCATCGGGCGCAACTTCTTCGACCTCAACTATGCCGACGCCGAGCGCCTGTGCGGCCTGAAGAGCCGTACCTTCCTCGCCGAGCTGATGCCGCACTACCCGATCTATGTGCCGCTGCTCCACGATGAGGCCCAGGAAGCGATGGGCCAGGTGCACCCGCGTGCGCAGATCACTTTCGACATCCTCATGCGTGAGGGCTTCGAGACCGAGCACTACATCGACATCTTCGACGGCGGCCCGACCCTGCATGCCCGTACTTCGGGCATCCGCTCGATCGCCCAGAGCCGTGTGGTGCCGGTCAAGCTTGACGAAACGCCGGTCAAGGGCGGCCGCCCGTACCTGGTGTGCAACGGCCAGTTGCAGGACTACCGCGCGGTGCTGCTGGAGCTGGACTGGGTGCCGGGCAAACCGGTCAGCCTGAACAGCGAAGCCGCCGATGCCCTGGGCGTCGGCGAGGGTGCCAGCGTGCGCCTGGTAGCGGTCTGATTAGCCGGAACAGAGAGTTTCGCGGCGGGCACAGACCGCCGCACAAGGAGATAGCATGATCGTTCGTCCTGTACGCAGCAGCGATTTACCCGCGCTGATCGAATTGGCCCGCAGCACCGGCACCACCGGGCTGACCACGCTCCCGGCCAACGAAGAACGCCTTGGCCAGCGTGTCGGCTGGGCCGAGAAGAGCTTCCGCGGTGAAGCCGAGCGCGGCGACACCGACTACCTGTTCGTGCTGGAGAACGACGAAGGCCTGGTGGTCGGCATCAGTGCCATCGCCGGCGCCGTTGGTTTGCGTGAGCCCTGGTACAACTACCGGGTGGGGCTGACCGTCAGCGCCTCGCAGGAGCTGGGCATCTACCGCGAAATCCCCACGCTGTTCCTGGCCAACGACCTGACTGGCAACTCCGAGCTGTGCTCGTTGTTCCTGCGCAGCGACTATCGAAGCGGCCTCAACGGCCGCCTGCTGTCCAAGGCGCGGATGCTGTTCATCGCCGAGTTCCCGCAACTGTTCGGCAACAAGATCATCGCCGAGATGCGCGGCATGTCCGATGAATCCGGGCGCTCGCCATTCTGGGAAAGCCTGGGCCGGCACTTCTTCAAGATGGAGTTCAGCCAGGCCGACTACCTTACCGGGGTGGGCAACAAGTCGTTCATCGCCGAACTGATGCCCAAATTCCCGCTGTACACCTGCTTCCTGTCGCAGGCTGCGCGCGACGTGGTCGGCCGCGTGCACACCGACACCGAGCCTGCGCTGGCCATGCTCAAGCGCGAAGGCTTCAACTACCAGGGGTATGTCGACATCTTCGACGCCGGCCCGGCCATCGAGTGCGAAACCTCGAAGATCCGTGCGGTGCGTGAAAGCGAAACCCTGGTACTGGCTGTCGGCACGCCGGGTGACGACGCCACTCCTTACATCATTCATAACCGCAAGCGCGAAGACTGCCGCATCACTGCCGCGCCGGCGCGCCTTGCCGCAGGCACCCTGGTGGTCGATCCGCTGACCGCCAAGCGCCTGCGCCTGGGCGCCGGCGACAATGTGCGCGCGGTGCCGCTGTCCGCCGGCCGGGAGGCTCAGTAAATGACCACGCATTACATCGCAGGCAAATGGCTGGCTGGTCAAGGCGAAGCCTTGCAGTCGCTCAATCCCGTCACCCAGGCGGTGGTCTGGGCCGGGCAGGGCGCCGATGCCGCTCAAGTTGCAGCGGCAGTGGACGCGGCGCGCCAGGCGTTCCCTAACTGGGCGCAGCTGAGCCTGGACGCGCGTGTCGCGGTGCTCGAGGCGTTCGCCGAAAAGCTCAAGGCCCGTGCCGAGGAGCTGGCACGCTGCATCGGTGAAGAAACCGGCAAGCCCTTGTGGGAATCGGCCACGGAAGTCACCAGCATGGTCAACAAGGTGGCGATCTCGGTACAGAGCTACCGCGAACGTACCGGCGAAAAGAGCGGCCCGCTGGCCGACGCCACGGCCGTGCTGCGCCATAAGCCCCATGGTGTGGTGGCAGTGTTCGGCCCGTACAACTTCCCCGGCCACCTGCCCAACGGCCACATCGTCCCGGCCTTGCTGGCGGGCAACTGCGTGGTGTTCAAGCCAAGTGAACTGACCCCAAAGGTTGCCGAGTTGACCGTGCAGTGCTGGATTGAAGCCGGGCTGCCTGCCGGTGTACTCAACCTGGTGCAGGGTGCTCGCGAAACCGGCGTGGCGCTGGCTGCCAACCCGGGTATCGATGGCCTGTTCTTCACCGGCTCCAGCCGCACCGGCAACTTGTTGCACCAGCAGTTCGCCGGGCGCCCGGACAAGATCCTGGCCCTGGAGATGGGCGGCAACAACCCGTTGGTGGTGGACGAGGTCAAGGACCTGGACGCTGCGGTCTACACCATCATCCAGTCGGCGTTCATTTCCGCCGGCCAGCGCTGCACCTGTGCCCGGCGCCTGTTGGTGCCCCAGGGCGCCTGGGGCGACCAACTGCTGGCGCGCCTGGTCGAGGTCAGCCGCAGCATCAGTGTCGGCGCTTTCGACCAGCAGCCGGCACCCTTCATGGGCTCGGTGATTTCGCTGCAGGCCGCCCGCGCGCTGGTCGCTGCCCAGGCTGACCTGCTCGCCAAGGGCGCCGTGGCGCTGCTGGAGATGACCCAGCCACAGGCCACAGCGGCATTGCTGACCCCGGGCATCATCGATGTCACCGCCGTGACCGGCCGCCCGGACGAAGAATTCTTCGGCCCGCTGCTGCAGGTGATCCGCTACAGCGATTTCGACGCGGCGATCAACGAGGCCAACAACACCCAGTACGGCCTGGCCGCTGGGCTGCTGTCGGACTCCAACGCCCGTTACCAGCACTTCTGGCTGCGCAGCCGCGCCGGCATCGTCAACTGGAACAAGCAGCTGACCGGTGCCGCCAGCAGCGCGCCGTTCGGCGGTGTGGGTGCCAGCGGCAACCACCGCGCCAGCGCTTACTACGCGGCCGACTATTGCGCCTACCCCGTGGCTTCGCTGGAGACCGCGAGCCTTGTCCTACCGGCCACCCTGACGCCGGGCGTCACCCTATAACAACAGGTCTCGGAGCCTTGCCGATGAAATCCTACGAAGTGAATTTTGATGGCCTGGTGGGGCCGACCCACAACTACGGTGGCCTGTCCTACGGCAACGTGGCCTCGCAAAGCAACAGCCAGCAGGGCTCCAACCCGCGCGAAGCAGCGCGCCAGGGCCTGGCCAAGATGAAGGCGCTGATGGAAATGGGCTTCCAGCAGGGCGTGCTGGCGCCGCAGGAGCGCCCGGATGTGGCGGCCCTGCGCAGCCTGGGCTTTACCGGCAGCGACGCCGAGGTGATCCAGCGCGCGGCGAAAGAAGCCATGCCATTGCTGGTCGCCAGTTGCTCGGCCTCGAGCATGTGGGTGGCCAACGCCGCCACGGTCAGCCCCAGCGCAGACACCGCCGACGGCCGCGTGCACTTCACTGCCGCCAACCTCAACTGCAAATACCACCGCAGTATCGAACACCCGACCACCAGCCGTGTGCTGGGGGCCATGTTCAATGACGACAAGCACTTCGCCCACCATGCCGCGCTGCCGGCGGTGGCGCAGTTCGGTGACGAAGGCGCGGCCAACCACACGCGGTTCTGCCGAAATTACGGCGATGCCGGCGTCGAGTTCTTCGTCTATGGCCGCAGCGCTTTCGACAGCCGCTATCCGGCGCCGCAGAAGTACCCGGCGCGCCAGACCCTGGAAGCCTCGCAGGCAGTCGCCCGGCTGCACGGCCTGCGCGACGATGGCGTGGTCTACGCTCAACAGAACCCGGCGGTGATCGACCAGGGCGTGTTCCACAACGATGTGATCTCGGTGGGTAACGGCGAGGTGCTGTTCTACCACGAGGACGCCTTCCTCGAGACCGACGCCGTGCTCGGCCAGCTGCAGGCTAAACTGGCCGGCAAGGGTGGCCAGTTCCAGGCCATCTGCGTGCCGCGCTCGGCGGTGACGGTGGAGGACGCAGTGCGTTCCTACCTGTTCAACAGCCAGCTGCTCAGCCGCGCAGACGGTTCCATGCTGCTGGTGGTGCCGGAAGAGTGCCGCAACAACGAACGCGTCTGGGCGTACCTGGGCCAGTTGACCAGCCAGGGCGGCCCGGTGAAGGAGGTCAAGGTGTTCGACCTCAAGCAGAGCATGCAGAACGGCGGTGGCCCGGCTTGCCTACGTTTGCGTGTGGCCTTGAAGGAAACGGAACTGGCGGCGGTCAATCCAGGCGTTATCATGACCGCCTCGCTGTACGACACCTTGGTGCAGTGGGTCGACAAGCACTACCGCGATCGCCTTGGCGAGGCGGACCTGGCCGACCCGCAGTTGCTGATCGAATGTCGTACGGCATTGGATGAGCTGACCCAGATCATGAAGCTGGGCTCGGTGTATCCGTTCCAACGCCAACCTTGATAGAGAGAAATTGCAATGTCCGACGCCCTGCGCCTGATCCTGGAAGATGAAGACGGCACCCAGCTGGAAACCTCCTGCACGCGCTTTGCCGTGGTCTGGCAAGGCAAGGAAGTGTGGATCCAGCAGGACGGCCGCGGCCAGCTGCTGATCGGTGTCGATGTCGACGAGAACGACACCGAGTACGCCAACCTGCTGTTGCGTCCGATGGCTACCAACCTGGTCAGCCTGCAACTGGAAATGGAGCCGGCAGAGGTCGGTGATGACGACGATCACGTCCATGGCCCGGACTGCGGCCACCACCACTAAGGAAGTGCCTATGCTCGCCCTCGGCAAACTGCTTGAGCTGACCCTGACCGATCACGAACCGGCCGAGAAGACCCAAGTGACACCCAAGGGCGCGCGTTTGCGCTGGCTGGGGGAGGGCGCACTGGAAGTGCGTCCGCCCGAAGGCGATGACAGCGGGCTGGATCTGCTGCTGTCGGCCGGGATTCACGGCAACGAGACAGCGCCAATCGAGCTGCTCGAGCGGCTGCTGCATGGTGTGGCCAACGGCAAGATCAAGCCCCGTGCGCGGGTGTTGTTCCTGTTCGGCAACCCGGCGGCGATCCGCAAGGGCGAGCGCTTCATCGAGCAGGACATCAACCGCCTGTTCAATGGCCGGCATGAGCTTTCCAGTGGCTTCGAGGCTTTGCGCGCCGCTGAGCTTGAGCAGTTTGCCCGGGTGTTCTTCAGCAAGCCGGAACGCACCCGCCTGCACTACGACCTGCATACCGCGATCCGCGGTTCCAAGATCGAGCAGTTCGCCTTGTATCCCTACAAGGAGGGCCGCACGCATTCCCGGCGTGAGCTGGCTCGCCTGGCTGCGGCGGGGATGGAGGCAGTGCTGCTGCAGAGCAAGTCTTCGATTACCTTCAGTGCCTTCACTTATGAACAGCTGGAGGCCGAGGCCTTCACCCTCGAACTGGGCAAGGCGCGGCCATTCGGGCAGAACGAAGGCGTCAATCTCGACAAGCTCGAAGAACGTCTCATCCAGATCATCGAAGGTACCGAGCCTGAGACCGGCGACTCGCTCGACGGCCTGAAGCTGTTCAGTGTTGCCCGTGAGATCATCAAGCACAGTGACAGCTTCCACCTGCATCTGCCGGCGGACATCGAGAACTTCTCCGAGTTGAGCAAGGGCTACCTGCTGGCCGAGGACCTGGCCGAAACGCGCTGGGTGGTGGAGGAGGAGGGCGCGCGGATCATCTTCCCCAACCCCAAGGTGAAGAACGGGCTGCGCGCCGGGATCCTCATCGTGCCGGACTCGGGGCAGCGGTTGGCCTGATACCGGCAATTGCAGGCACCTGAATCTGGCGTGGGAGCGGGCTTGCCCCGCGATCACGTCTGGCCTGGCGAGCACGTTGGCGCTGCCGGTGCTGATCGCGGGGCAAGCCCGCTCCCACGTTGCGAGGTCAGACTGCTTTTGGATCCCTTCGGTGATGAAATTCTTTTAATTCACCAAGCTGTTAATTTTCCCCGCCCCAGGACCCTAATTGGCTTGCCAGTAGCGAAACGCTGGCTTTAGCATCGCGGTCATGCCGTTTTCAATTGCTGTAGTCCGACAAACCGTCCAATCGACGGTTTCTATCGCATAAACACACTGCACCGAGACTGCAGGACCGATATAATGCGGCCCTTTGCCGTCGTTTCGTCGATTCGACGTGTGGCCGCCGTTTCCGTGGAAGAACCTATGAAAAGCGCAGAAATCCGTGAAGCCTTCCTCCGCTTCTTCGAAGAGCAGGGACATACTCGCGTTGCCTCCAGCTCCCTGATCCCGGGCAATGACCCGACCCTGCTGTTCACCAACGCCGGCATGAACCAGTTCAAGGACTGCTTCCTCGGCCAGGAAAAGCGCGCCTACACCCGCGCGGTGAGCAGCCAGAAGTGCGTACGCGCTGGCGGCAAGCACAACGACCTGGAAAACGTCGGCTATACCGCCCGTCACCATACCTTCTTCGAGATGCTGGGCAACTTCAGCTTCGGCGACTATTTCAAGCGTGACGCCATCACTTTCGCCTGGACCTTCCTGACTTCGGACAAGTGGCTCAACCTGCCGAAGGAGAAGCTGTGGGTCACCGTCTACGCCAGCGACGACGAGGCCTACGACATCTGGACCAAGGAAGTCGGCGTGCCCGCCGAGCGCATGGTACGCATCGGTGACAACAAGGGCGCCCCGTACGCCTCGGACAACTTCTGGACCATGGGCGACACCGGCCCGTGCGGCCCGTGCACCGAGATCTTCTACGATCACGGCGCCGACATCTGGGGCGGCCCACCCGGCTCGCCGGAAGAAGACGGCGACCGCTACATCGAGATCTGGAACAACGTCTTCATGCAGTTCAACCGCACCGCCGATGGCGTCCTGCACCCGCTGCCAGCACCGTCGGTGGACACCGGCATGGGCCTGGAGCGCATCAGTGCGGTGATGCAGCATGTGCACTCGAACTACCAGATCGACCTGTTCCAGAGCCTGTTGGCCGCGGCCGCCAAGGCCATTGGTTGCAGCAACGACGAGCAACCTTCGCTGAAAGTGGTCGCTGACCATATCCGTTCCTGCGGCTTCCTGATCGCCGACGGTGTGCTGCCGTCGAACGAAGGCCGTGGCTACGTGCTGCGCCGCATCATTCGTCGCGCCTGCCGCCACGGCAACAAGCTGGGCGCCACCGGCAGCTTCTTCCACAAGATCGTTGCCGCGCTGGTCGCCGAGATGGGCGAAGCCTTCCCTGAGCTGAAAAGCCAGCAGGCGCACATCGAGCGCGTGCTCAAGACCGAAGAAGAGCAATTCGCCAAGACCCTGGAGCAGGGCCTGCGCATCCTCGAGCAGGACCTGGCCCAGTTGCAGGGCAAGGTCGTACCGGGCGACGTGGTGTTCAAGCTGTACGACACCTACGGCTTCCCCATGGACCTCACCGCCGACATCGCCCGCGAGCGCGAGCTGACCATCGACGAGGCCGGCTTCGAGCGTGAAATGGAGGCCCAGCGTGAGCGTGCCCGCTCCGCCAGCGCTTTCGGCATGGACTACAACAGCCTGGTCAAGGTCGATACCGCCACTGACTTCCTCGGCTACGATGCCACCGAAGGGCAGGGCAAGGTCATTGCCCTGTACAAGGACGGCCAGGCGGTCGAGCAGTTGGGCGAAGGCGAAGAGGGCGTGGTGATCCTGGATCGCACCCCGTTCTACGCCGAGTCCGGCGGCCAGGTGGGTGACTGCGGTTACCTGCAGGCCGGCGCCGCGCGCTTCGATGTGCGCGACACCACCAAGACCGGTGGCGCCTTCCTGCACCACGGCGTGGTTGCCAGCGGTGCACTGACCGTTGGCGCAGCCGTCGATGCGCGCGTCGATGCCGATGTCCAGCACGCTACCTCGCTGAACCACTCCGCCACCCACCTGCTGCACGAAGCACTGCGTCAGGTACTGGGCGAGCACGTACAGCAGAAGGGCTCGCTGGTCGACAGCCAGCGCCTGCGTTTCGACTTCAGCCACTTCGAGGCCGTCAAGCCTGAGCAGATCAAGGCGCTGGAAGACATCGTCAATCGTGAAGTGCGCCGCAACACCGAGGTGCAGACCGAGCTGACCGACATCGAGACCGCCAAGGCCAAGGGCGCCATGGCGTTGTTCGGTGAGAAGTATGGCGACACCGTGCGCGTGCTGAGCATGGGCGGTGATTTCTCCGTCGAGCTGTGCGGTGGCATCCACGCCAAGCGCACGGGCGACATTAGCCTGTTCAAGATCATCAGCGAAGGTGGCGTGGCCTCTGGCGTGCGCCGTATCGAAGCGGTCACCGGTGCCGCCGCGTTGGCCTACCTGAACGCTGCCGAAGAGCAGGTCAAGGAAGCCGCGCAACTGGTCAAGGGCAACCGCGACAACCTGATCGACAAGCTGTCGGCTGTGCTCGAGCGCAACCGTCAGCTGGAAAAGCAGCTGGAACAGCTGCAGGCCAAGGCCGCCAGCGCCGCCGGGGACGATCTCTCCAATGCGGCCGTTGAGGTCAAGGGCGCCAAGGTGCTCGCCGCCCGCCTGGATGGGCAGGATGGCAAGGCCTTGCTGGCGCTCGTCGATCAGCTGAAGAACAAGCTCGGCCATGCAGTGATCCTGCTGGGCAGCGAGCATGAGGGCAAGGTCGTGCTGGTGGCTGGCGTGACCAAGGACCTCTCCGGCCAACTCAAGGCTGGCGATCTGATGAAGCAAGCCGCTGCGGCGGTGGGTGGCAAGGGTGGTGGTCGCCCGGACATGGCCCAGGGTGGTGGCGTCGACGTCGCCGCGCTGGACAATGCCTTGGCCCTGGCTGTGCCGTTCGCCGAGCAGGGACTTTGAGATGAGGCGGCCGTCGGTCTAGTCGGCGGTCGCTTCATGTTGGATTGTTTTTTGGGGCCCCCTGGGGCTGAGGCACCTTTGAAATGGCGTTGATCGTACAGAAATTTGGCGGCACCTCTGTCGGTTCCATCGAGCGGATCGAGCAGGTAGCCGACAAGGTCAAGAAATTCCGTGAGCAAGGCACTGACCTGGTGGTGGTGCTGTCGGCCATGAGCGGCGAAACCAATCGCCTGATCGACCTGGCCAAGCAGATTACCGACAAGCCAGAGCCTCGCGAGCTGGACGTGATTGTTTCGACCGGTGAGCAGGTCACCATCGCCCTGTTGACCATGGCGTTGATGAAGCGTGGCGTGCCTGCGGTGTCGTACACCGGCAACCAGGTACGTATCCTCACCGACAGCGCGCACAACAAGGCGCGCATCCTGCAGATCGACGACCAGAAGATCCGCGCCGACCTCAAGGCCGGCCGAGTGGTCGTGGTTGCAGGTTTCCAGGGTGTTGACGAGCACGGCAACATCACCACGCTCGGCCGCGGTGGCTCCGACACCACCGGTGTGGCGCTCGCAGCGGCCCTGAAGGCCGACGAATGCCAGATCTACACCGATGTCGACGGCGTCTACACCACCGACCCGCGTGTCGTTTCCCAGGCCCAGCGCCTGGAGAAGATCACCTTCGAGGAGATGCTGGAAATGGCCAGCCTCGGCTCCAAGGTGCTGCAGATCCGTTCGGTGGAGTTCGCCGGCAAGTACAACGTCCCGCTGCGCGTGCTGCACAGCTTCAAGGAGGGTCCGGGTACCCTCATTACCATTGATGAAGAGGAATCCATGGAACAGCCAATCATTTCCGGTATCGCCTTCAACCGTGATGAGGCCAAGCTGACCATTCGTGGCGTCCCGGACACTCCAGGCGTTGCCTTCAAGATCCTCGGCCCGATCAGCGCGGCGAACATCGAAGTCGACATGATCGTGCAGAACGTTTCGCACGATAACACCACCGACTTCACCTTCACCGTGCACCGCAACGAGTACGAAAAGGCACTGAGCGTGCTGGAGAACACCGCCCGTGAGATCGGTGCGCGTGAAGTGGTGGGTGATACCAAGATCGCCAAGGTGTCGATCGTTGGCGTTGGCATGCGTTCGCACGCCGGTGTTGCCAGCCGCATGTTCGAAGCCCTGGCCAAGGAGAGCATCAACATCCAGATGATCTCCACCTCCGAGATCAAGGTCTCGGTAGTGATCGAAGAGAAGTACCTGGAGCTGGCCGTTCGCGCGCTGCACACTGCGTTCGAACTCGATGCTCCTGCCCGACAGGGCGAGTAAGACGTTGCCTGGAAGGGCGCGGCTTGCCGCGCCCTTTGCGTTTCTGGCTGCCAGTCGCGCCCTTGTCCAGGTGCAGCTGGCGGTTTGTCCGGGCCAGTGCCGTCGTCCGCGGCCGGGCCCTGCTTAATCAAAGACTGTTGTCCCTGAAGTTACATGTGAGGAGAAAACTATGCTGATTCTGACTCGTCGGTGCGCCGAGAGCCTGATCATTGGTGACGGTGAGATCACCGTGACGGTCCTGGGTGTCAAAGGCAACCAGGTGCGTATCGGCGTGAGCGCGCCAAAGGAAGTGGCCGTTCACCGCGAGGAAATCTACCTGCGGATCAAGAAAGAGAAGGACGAGGAGCCAAGCCTTTAATTTTTTTGAAGTTTTTTTCAAAAAAAGGGTTGCAAACGAGGAAGGGTGTGTTTAATATTCGCCTCGTGTTGCGGTGAGGTGGCCGAGTGGCCGAAGGCGCTCCCCTGCTAAGGGAGTATACCTCATAAGGGTATCGGGGGTTCGAATCCCCCCTTCACCGCCATTATTTGCGTAGGGCGCTGTAAACGGTAAGAACGCTAAGTAGTTGATTTTAAACGAAAAAGTTCTTGCAAAAATGTTTCGGCGACCTATAATGCGCGGCAAGACACGGACTCATAGCTCAGCTGGATAGAGTACTCGGCTACGAACCGAGCGGTCGGAGGTTCGAATCCTCCTGAGTC